>JBIIMH010000053.1:0-8405 GCA_044338095.1 Rariglobus sp.
GCGGATGGGGCGAATTTTGCCATCGGCACCAGGCATGGCTACCAGGGGACAATGTGTCCCCCAGTAGGCGTTCAGCTCAACATCACGTTTTCTCAGCTTTTTGATGTAGTCCTTTACATTGACTGTGCCCGTTAGGACTTCGACGACGTCATCAATGGAGAAATACCATTTCTCATCGGCTTGGTTCCAAGCGCGGCGAACGTGCTTCTCTTCAAATAGGATGATTGCGCTCATCGGGTTATGATGCGGACTGGAGTGTCCGGGGCGCGTTGGTCGCTTGAAAATGGAAAACATCAAACTCGGGGCAATTGGTCATTTGAAGTGGTTATGCGGCGACTCGGGTTGTGCGAAGGTGGCGTATGTTTCGTCTCAGTATTCTAACAGGTGCGGGGTGACATGGGATGTCCTGTTGAGAAATTCATGTAGTTTTTTTCGAGGCCGCGATTTCCAGCGCGTAGGTGCGGGTGAGGGCGGCGATTTCGTCGGCTACGGTTTGGCGGAGTTCGGCCGGACTGAGGACCTCGACGTGGCGGCCATTGGCGAGGATGCGGCGTTGCACGTCGATCAGGTTGTTAAGGGTAAGCGTGACCTCGGCACCGCCGTCGGGCAGGGGTGAGAGTTTTTGCGAGTCGTGCCAGGGGCGCTCTTTCGCGTAGGGAGCGGCGGTGGCGCTGAATCGCAGGCGCACCTCGATTTCGGTCTCCCCAGTGAAGCGGCCTAAACTGCCAGTGAGATGGACTTTGATCGCCTCGGTCGGTGGAGGCGTGAACGTTTTCCCTGTCGCCGCGATGGACTGGATGCGTGAGAGCACGAAGTTTCGCCAGCCGGTTCGCGAGGGGTCTTCGCCAACGAGCATCCAGCGGTGGTCGAGGTAGGCGAGGTGGAGTGGCCTTACCGTGCGGCTTTCGGGTTGGTCGGCGGTGAGCTTTTGGTAGGCGAGGGTGAGTTCACGGCGGGCGAGGATGTGCTCAAGCAGGGTCGCGAACCGTTTGTTTTCCGAATCGGCCAGAGAGTCGGTTTGTCCAGGCTGAAACAGCACGTCACGGAGGTCGGACGCCGGCAGTGACACGGCTTGGCCGGCGAAGTCGGCGATTTTGCCAAAGGCGTTGGCGAGGGTGCGGCCGAGCGGGGTCGCGCCCCAAGCTGCAAACGTTTGTCCGGCTAGGACAATGGCGAGTATTTCGTCGGTATCGAGGCGTAGGCCGGTGAGCAGATCGAAAGGTGCGGAGTAGCGGTAACTGCGGGAGGCGGCATTCCAGACAATGGGCGCGCCATGGAAATCGCGGAGACGCTCGATATCCCGCTTGATGGTGCGTGATGAAAGGCCGAGTTCGCGACTAAGTTGGATAGCGTGGAGCGGTTCACCGGCGGCGAGGCGCTGATGGAGTGCGATCAGGCGCGAATTGGCCGCAGGTCCGGCGGGCGACGTAGGTTTAATGCGGCTAGCTTCCCTTTTAGAGTTTCTTGCGGGAATACTGAGCGGTAGGGCCGACACAGGTTCGGAGTCATTGATAACAGTAATTCTTAGTCAAGTTTAGGCGCAGAGTAGCAACCACTTATCCAGGAGGAGTGCGTTTCAAACAAAACGAACCCTTGCGAACTGTAATATTGCATCCATTTTTGCAGTCAAAATGACCTCCCTTAAACGAAAACCCAAATCTGCCAGTTCCGAGTCGGCATGTCTTCCTTTTCGATTTAATCATCACGGCGTTACCGGCTACGCTGCTCTGCTAACTACCTACCGTGAACAGTTTAAAATCTCACAGGCGCAGTTGGTTCGTCTAACTGGGTTTTCGCCGCGCTCGGTTGCCAAATGGGCTGCGGGAGACGCGCCCTCAGAAAAACAAGAAAAAGTCTTGGTGGAGCTGGATCGCCTGCTCGTTGGTCTTGCCCGGGTGATGGAGCCGGCGCAAGTCGGCCGTTGGCTCGTCCATCCCAATCCCGCCTTCGATGGTTCGCCGCCCATGCACGTCATGGAGCGCGGCGAGCAGGATCGCCTCTGGCGCATGCTTTACGACATCGAGTCTGGTCAGCCGGGTTAAATGAGCTTCCGAATCCAAAACCTCGAATTTCTCCGCGAGGCCCTCAACGCGCCGCACCCACGCTGCAAATTTCTGCTTAACGAGGAGGGCACGGTATTTTTCCCCGAATCACAACAACACCGATCGATCAAGGTGCCTGGTCTGAGCTACGAGGATGATTACCGCGGTAACGCCGTCGCGGGACTCCTTATCGGGGACCAGGTAGAAATCCGTTTTCACTCCGCATTTTCAGACCAGCGCATCAGCCTGCTGTGGGCCCAGGTAGCGACGACTGGGGCGACTGCTGGAATCAACCTCGGTCAACAGTCATTGAAATACCAAGGGCGCCAATTGCAATAAATTGGCCCTATTTTATTGCCATGCAACGTTGTCGCCAAATGTAACGAGCTTTCCGCTGGATGAAAAGCATCCAGCAATTTGGCGAACTTCCCAAATCGGCCTTTTTCTGGACTGGTCAAACAAACAGCATATAAAAATGCCCGATTACGCAGGGCAATTTCGTTCAAACTTGCTCACAATCTCCACTCGTTAAAAGCGGGAAAAACGTAGTGGATCCGGCGACACGACTACCGAAAGACGTGAAAGCGTTTTGGTCATGGCGTGACCATTGACCAGCAACTGGTCTCAACTGTTAGATCCCAAAAAAGGGGGGCCTTGCTCAAGGCCCCCTATTTTTTTTAGAAGTGTCACGCTGGTCTAAAAAACTGGCGAAAAGCTAAGACTTAGGCCTGAGCTCCAGCAATAGGCCTTAAAATGTTAGCTTGAGGCTCACTTTGAGTGCCCAAACGACAATCAACTGATTAAGAACAACTTAAAATGGTGGAGGTGCCGGGATTTGAACCCGGGTCTCCTTGATCTTTGCACGCCGCGTCTACCCTTATGTGCTGGTGTTTGTCTCGCCGACGTTACGCGACCAACCGCGCTTAGACGTCAACCAATCCCCGGGTAGAAGTACGACGCACTGCCCGCGGATGGCTCGGTGCATTATGTCTGCTGATGTCGTCCACGTTAGCTAGCAGATGTCACTAGGCGGACGTCACTGCACTTAGGCAGCGAGGGGCATTTCTTCAGTGTTGCCGTTTGTTTGTTTTGAACGGGATTTAGGAGGGGCGTTCATCCTCCAAGGGCAGCGGCGCACGCGAACCAAGGATCGAATCCGTAACACCCCCAAAGTGTTTTTATCGACCTCCGCCCGTTGCGGGGCGGCGGCTGGATTAGATCGGCGTGAGGCCAATCAAAGAACGCCTTCACCATTCGCCCATTCGCCCCGATTGCAAGTGCGACTTCAGCCTCCGCTCAGCCCGCTTCCGCGCGACCAGCCCTCAGCACGCCACAGGCAACCGCACTCCATTACAACAACCCCGCCAGCGCCCGGTCCTTGGTCAGCGCGAACGCCTTGCGCACCGCCGCGAACGCTTCCACCAGCTCGCGCGGCGAACCCGCCTTGTCGAAGCGCATCTCCAGCGTGGCGCCATCACACACCACCGCCGCTCCCACGCCCGCAACCGTGAGCGTGCACCGGCTGCAATCCGAGGGATAATCCACCCGCAATCGGCCCGACCCCATTTCGCCGCCGTCCCCCTCCCCCGCTTTGCCCGCCTCGTCCTCCGCAGCGGCCAGCGCTTCCACGGCGTCGATCACCGCCTCGACCCGCACGCCTTTTTTTAAAGTAAAGGCGATCGCGGTAAACTGCCCGGCGAACAACGCGTCGAACTCCGCCACCCGCAGCAGGTCGCCGTTTTTTATCGAGTGCAGCGTGCGCGTGATCGTGATGCTGGCCGGGTCAACGGGGTCCAACGCGTAGGCGATTTCCAGGGTAAAATCCTTGGCGCCGAGCACCGCCAGCGGGCTGGTGACATCGAGCGCGATGTCCTTGCGCTTGTAGGCCAGGGCCGAGCGGGCGCTTTGGAAAAACGCCTCCGCCACCTCGGCCAGCTCGGGCGCGCACAGCTTGGCCAAAAACGAAGAAGTCGCCTGGTTAACCGCATCCGGCTCGGTGTGGCGCTTGCGATCAAACCCGCGCAGCGCCTTGAACGCGCCGTCGCTGCGCCCCACCAGACTCACCTGGGAGATAAACGTGCGTGGGTCTTCCGCCGATTTGGCCATAGGCGGTGAACTGAGCGCAGAAGCACGCCGACCGGAAGTCTAAACGGAATCGACGCGACCCCCCCGGCGGTGCAACGTCGCGCCCATGTCCTCATCGCCCCCCGCGCCCCTCGCCGTTGTCTGCGCCCTGATCGAGCGCGACGGCCATGTGCTCATGGCTCAGCGCCCCTCACACAAACACCTGGGCGGAAAGTGGGAATTCCCCGGCGGCAAGGTCGAGCCGGGTGAATCCCCCGAGGCCGCCCTGCACCGCGAACTCGACGAGGAACTGGGCTGCAGCGTGGAAATTATTCGCCCGCTCCTGCCGCACACCCACGCCTACGCCTCCGTCACGGTGAACCTCATGCCGTTCGTGACCCGACTTCTGCCGTCCAGCGGCGAAATCCACGCCCGTGAACACGCCGCACTACGCTGGGTCCCCGCCTGCGAGCTCGCCGAACTCGATCTGCCGGAGGCCGACCGCCCGATCATCGCCGAGTACCTGTCGCGTAGTTGATTTACCCCGACGCCCGTTATTCAAAGGCTCACCAAGGTCCACTGAAGTTGCCCCGCGTCGACCGTCAGCCACGCGAAACTGCAGCCCTGTCCGCGGGGCTGGGAGATGCACCCGGGGCTGAGCCAACGCACGCCGCGCCGATCGACCTCGTCGCGCGGCACATGCAGGTGGCCGTGTAACACCACATGGGCTCCCGCCGGAGCACTCCGCGGCGGGATGTGCACCAGATGGTGACTCACCCCCGCGCAATCCCGGTTAAGAAAGAGCGGCCACGCGGGCCAATCATCACAGTTGCCCCGAACCACGCGCACCGGCACACCGAGTTGCTCAAATTCCACGAGCGTCTCCGGCCCGCCTACATCGCCGAGGTGCCAGATCTCGTCGGCACCACGCAGCCGTTCCGGCAAGCCAGTCGGATAAGCACCGTGGGTGTCGGAGATGATCGCGATACGCATGGCCACCACGTTGCAAGGTGGCGCTACCCCTGTCAGCCCAGTTTTCGGAGGGTTTCACGCGGGGTGAGCCCAGCGAATTGGGCGCGGCGTGAATTTCTCCTGAAACAGTGCCTTGACAAGGCCAGAGGTCTTCCACACTTCAGTCCCCTCTTAACACTCTAATCGTATGCAACCCACCTTTCGCCCGCACCGCCTCAAACGCGCCCGCAAAATCGGCTTCCGCGCCCGTAAAGCCACTGTTGGTGGCCGCAAGGTCCTAGCCGCTCGTCGCGCCAAAGGCCGCAAGCGCTTGACCGTCGTCTAAGCCGCCAGCGGTCGCGTTGCGCCGCTGCATTTCTTAAGCCGACATGCGTTTCCGCGCCGAACAACACCTTCGGCGTCAGTTGGATTTCCAGCATGTCCGCACCCACGGGCGCCGCTCTGATTGCGGCGCCTTTATGCTGTGGTACTGCCGACAGTGCCCTCCAGCGCCAACCCCGAGCCCGGCGGCGAACACGGGCGAGCGCCAGATTGCCAGTGAACCGGTTAAAACGCCTGCCTCGGTCACCAGCAAACCCACGCCTGCGCGCCTTGGAGTCGTCGCCTCGCGTTCTGCGGTGGGCAACTCCCCGCAACGCGCCCGAGCCAAACGCCGCCTGCGCGAAGTGTTTCGAGCCCACCAAAAACTCGTGCCGCCAGGTTACGATTTGCTGCTGGTCGCGCGCAGCTCGCTCAATCGGCTTGAGTATTGCGAGGTGGAACGGAGATTCGTCGAAGCCTGTCGCAAAATCTTCCCGACCGCCTCCGCCTGATGCCCGCACTCTTGCCCAAAACCATCGCCTTTCTTCTTCGCCTGCCGGCCAAGGGGCTGCTCGCGCTCGTGTGGACTTATCAGCACACGCTTTCGCCGGTGATCCCTGCGGTGCTGGGACCGGCCTGCGGCTGCCGGTTTTATCCCACCTGCTCCCACTACGCGGCCGAGGCGGTTCGAACCCACGGTGCAGTGCGCGGAGTCTGGTTATCGGCCCGCCGCCTGCTACGCTGCACCCCGCTGCACCCCGGAGGCATCGACTTCGTGCCGGCGCCGCGACGCGCAACACGGCCGACCTGCGCCCGCGGCTAATTTCCCTTTTCATCAATAAAACACCCTTTCAATTCCATGGATAAAAAGAACACGACCATCGGCGTCCTCTTGCTCCTCGTAGCCTTTGGCAGCCTCTACCTCACCAGCCCACAGCCGCCCCAGCCAGGCGCGACCCCAGCCGGCGTATCCCAAAATGGGACCGCTACATCACCCGCCCCCGCGGGCCAGCCGAGCGTCACCACCACCAACGCCGCCGCCGCCACGCTCAACGCCCCGGCGGTTCCCGCCGTCGCCAACGCCCAGTTCGCCGCGCTGGTTGATACCAACGCCGCCGCCACCATCACCACGCTGTCCAACGACGTGGTCGAGCTGCGCCTGACCGACTTCGGCGGTGCGATCAGCAACGTCGCCTTCAAAAAGTACGGAGCCAACCTCAACCAGCCCGAGCCGTTTGTCTTCAACGCCGTGCACGCCGCGCCGATCCTCGCCTTCCAATATCCCGGCCTCGACCAAAACACCCGCTTCACCCTGGTCAGCGCCTCCGCGACCGAGGTGGTTTACCGCGCCCTGTTCGAGAAACGCATCGAGGTCACCCGCCGCTACGTCCTGCGCGCCGCCGGCGACACGAGCGGCGATCCTTACCGTATCCGCCACGAGACCACCTTCCGCAATCTCACCGACCAGAGCGCCCCGCTGCCCAACCTGCTCAACCTCGGCACCGCCGCGCTGATCAACTCGAGCGACACCGGCATGTTCCTCAACGTTGCAGCCTACGACGGCGAGCAAGCCAACGTCACTGAACGCTCGGCCCTCGAAGGCGGCGGTTTCTCCAGCTGGGTTGGCCTCAGTGACGGCGCCCCCAAGGCCAGTCTAGAGCGCACAGAAGTGGTCCAGTGGGCCTCGGTTAAAAACCAGTTTTTCGCCAGCTTGTTCACCCCTGACAAGCCCGGCACCGGCGTGGTGGTTCGCCGCGTCGAACTCCCGCCCCTGCCCGGTGCGACGTACACCAACATAGGATTAACCGGCGATATTCGCCTGGACCTTCCCGTGCTGCCGGCCAACGGCATCGAGAAGATCGCCGGCGACCTCTACATCGGCCCCAAGGAGTACAACCGCCTGGCTGCGTTCTCGAAAAACGAGGACAAGATCATGCAGTACGACTACTACTTCTTTAACCGCATGTTCCTGTCAGGCTACATCGCCCCCGCGATGAACAAGCTGCTCAACTGGATGCATTCCTTTGTGGGCAACTGGGGCGTCGCCGTGGTCCTGATGACCCTGTTACTCAAGACTATCTCGCTGCCCTTCACCCTGGCCGCATCGAAGTCGGCCAAGAAGATGCAGAAGCTCCAGCCGCTCATGCAGGCGGTGCGCGATAAGTACAAGGACCAGCCCCAGAAGCTCAACCAGGCCACCATGGAACTCTTCAAGGAGCACAAGGTGAACCCGATGGGCGGCTGTATCCCGGTTTTGATTACCATCCCGCTGTTCGTCGCGTTTTTCGCCATGTTGCAGGGCACCGCCGAGCTGCGCTTCCAGCCCTTCCTTTGGGCGCAGGACCTGTCAGCCCCGGACACCATCACGCGTATCTTTGGGTTCCCGGTGAACATCATGCCGCTGCTCATGGGTGTGACCATGTACTACCAGATGAAGCTCACGCCATCGCCCTCGATGGACAACATGCAGGCCAAGATCCTCAAGTTCATGCCGTTTTTCTTCACGGCAATCTGCTACAACTTCTCCTGCGCCCTGGCGCTTTACTCCACGATCAACGGCCTGTTCACCATCGTGCAGCAGTTGGTGGTCAACAAGTACTCCAAAGATGACCCCACCCCCACCCCGCTCGGCGTCCCCAGCGGCACGGGCAAGGGCGGCAAGCGCATCAAAAACGTCACCCCGAAAAAGTAATCCTGCCGAGTCAGGAATCGATCGGCCCGCAGCGCTGATCGATTAAAAGGCTGAAGAAGTGAAACGCTGAGTTCCAACGGGGATCCAGCTTCACCCCTTCAGCCTTTTTTGCGCGTGGCTCGCATGGACGGCGCGGACGACACGAAGGTCCTCCCTCCGAAATCGTTCTCATTCTCTTACTCCTACTCGTTCTCGTTCCCTAGCCCGTTGCCGACTTCCGCGGCCTGCGGGGAGGGCCCACCTCCGTGTGGGCTGGCTCGAAGGTCCGAAAAAGTAGCGCAGACTTCCCCGTCTGCTCTGCGTCAACTGGGTGCAACCCGCTCGGAGCAGACAGG
>JBIIMH010000054.1:0-8365 GCA_044338095.1 Rariglobus sp.
TTCTACAACCCGAGGAGGCGCCACAGCTCTCTCGGTCAAATCTCGCCTGTGGCCTTCGAACTCAAATACGAAAAATTAAACATCAAAGCCGCCTGATTTGGTGTCCACTTTTTCGAGGCAAGCCCAAAATGGCACTCGACCCCAAAACCATCCTCAGCCGCGCGCGCGACTGCATCAAAATCGAACAGGCCGCGCTAACGGCGACCGCTCGCGCCTTGGACGATAAATTTGTCGAGGTCGCGCGTGCCGTGCAAACCGCCGTCGAGGGCGGCCATAAACTCATTTTCACCGGCGTGGGAAAGTCCGCCCACATTGCAAACAAGTTGGTGGGCACCCTTAACAGTACAGGCATATCAACTAGTTTTCTTGATGCCACCCATGCCCTGCATGGCGACCTAGGTATGTGCCAGGAAAACGACCTGGTTTTCCTCCTCAGCAACAGCGGCCAATCCGACGAAATCCTTAAACTCATTCCCGGATTGCGGCGGCTAGGCCTGCGTACGGTCGGCTTCACCAGTAACGCCACCTCGGATCTCGCCAAAAACACTGATCTGCAACTCCTCTACCGCGTTCCTCGCGAAGCCTGCCCTCTGCTGCTTGCCCCCACCGCCAGCACCACCGCCGCACTCGCCATCGGCGACGCCCTCGCGATGGTTCTTTTGGCTGAACGCGGCCTGTCTCGCGATGATTTCGCCAAGTTCCACCCCGCCGGAAATCTGGGGCGCGTACTATTGCTGCGCGTCAAGGACATCATGCGCAGCGGCGCGCGCCTGCCGATAGTGACGGAAAAAGCCACCACGCAGGAAGCGATTCTGGCGATGACCAAGGCCAAAAGCGGCAGCATCGCGATCGTTCACCCCAAGACCGGCAAGCTGACAGGTATTTTCACCGACGGTGATTTTCGCCGGAGTGCGCTTACCGGCGATGGATTTTTGACCAAACCGGTGGTGGATTTTATGACCTCCTCGCCAAAAACGGTGGATGAAGATGCGCTTGGCGTGGACGCACTGCGACTGTTTCAAGCACACAAGATCGATGATTTGATCGTCATCGACAGCAAAGGCAAACCGACTGGGTTGGTGGATGGACAAGACCTGCCCAAGTTAAAAATCGTCTAGCCGCATTTCAGTACCCCGCGCCTAGCCACGGCACCTTCACGTGCGCCACTGCGGATTTCATAAGGCCTTACCGCTGGGGGCTGCCGCGCTTGCGTGAGTGTTTGGCCATGTTCCTAATCCGTTTCGCAGCGTTCAGCGATCCCGGTTTTGCCCAACCACTAAAAAGCCCGGTCAACTTGTGAAGTCGACCGGGCTTGGCCGCAAAAGCCGCCAGTAGCATAATCAAATCACCACATTGGTGCCAGCCGATGGCTGGGTCGGGTTCTTTTGCTTGAACTCCAGCACCTCGCCATTGCGAAGAACCAGGATCGTGTCGCCGTCCTTAACGTCGCCGCGCAAAATGGCCTCAGCCAGCGGATCCTCCAAGAAGTGCTCGACGGCCCGGCGCAGTGGTCGTGCACCGTACTTTTCATCGTAGCCCTTATCGATCAGCAGCAACTTGGCGTCCTCGGCAAACTCGAGCTCGATCTTGCGCTCCACCAACCGCTTGGCGAACTTAACAACTTCAAGATCAACGATCTTAACCAGGTCGATCTTCTCCAACGGACGGAAGAAGACGATGTCGGAAATACGATTCAGGAACTCCGGCTTGAAGATGCGTTTGGCCTCCTCGAGCACCTTTTCGCGCATTTTCTCGTTGTCGCTGAAGCTGGTGGCCGCAGCGGCAAAACCCATCGAGGTCTGGCGCATCAGTAACTGAGCACCAACGTTGGAGGTCATGATGATGATCGTGTTGCGGAAATCCACGACGCGGCCCAGTGAATCGGTCAGGCGGCCATCTTCGAGGATTTGCAGGAGAATCTGCAGCACGTCCGGGTGGGCCTTTTCGATTTCGTCGAACAGAATCACCGCGTAGGGCTTGCGGCGCACCGCTTCGGTGAGCTGGCCGCCCTCGTCGTAACCGACATAGCCGGGAGGCGAGCCGACCATGCGCGAGACGGCAAATTTCTCCATGTACTCGCTCATGTCGATCTGGATGAGCGCCTCCTGATTACCAAACATCTGCACGGCGAGCTGTTTGGCCGTCTCGGTCTTACCGACGCCGGTGGGACCAACAAACAGGAACGAGCCAATCGGGCGGCGCGGGTCCTTGAGGTCGGCGCGCGAACGGCGCAGGGCACGGGCGATGGCGCTGGCAGCGAGATCCTGGCCAATAACAGCGCGCGAAATCTCCTTTTCCAGACCGAGGAGTTTTTCGCTCTCCTTTTTCTCCATGCGGGAAAGCGGTATCCCGGTCCAATCGGCGACCACCTGCATCATGAGGTCTTCGTCGATGGTGATGCGGTGCTCCTCACGGGCCTTTTTCCACGCCTCCGTGGCCTGTTCCTGTTTTAACCGGAGCTGCTTTTCGGTGTCACGGAACTTGGCTGCCTCCTCAAAATGCTGCTTGGTGATCGCCTCTTCCTTCTGCGCGCAAACCTGCTCGATTTCCTTGGACAGGTCCTCGATGTCGGTTGGCCGGCTCAGCGAGGAGATGCGGGCGCGGGAACCGGCCTCGTCCATCACGTCGATGGCCTTGTCGGGCAGGAAACGCCCGGTGATGTAACGGTCGGAGAGTTTGACCGCGATTTCCAAGGACTTGTCGGTGAAGATGGCCTTGTGGTGATCCTCATACTTGGAGCGGATACCCTTAAGAATGGTGATGGTATCCTCGACCGACGGCGGCTCGACTTTGACGGACTGGAAACGGCGGTCCAAGGCGGAGTCCTTTTCGATGTACTTGCGGTACTCGGTGAGGGTGGTTGCACCGATGCACTGGAGCTCACCGCGGCTGAGGGCGGGCTTGAAGATGTTAGACGCGTCCATCGCGCCCTCGGCGGCACCGGCGCCGACGATGGTGTGCATCTCGTCGATAAAGATGATCACGTTCTTGGCGCGCTTGATTTCATCCATCACGGCCTTGATGCGCTCCTCGAATTGGCCGCGGTACTTGGTGCCGGCAACCATCAAGGCCAGATCGAGGGTGATGACCTTCTTGTCCAAGAGGATTTCGGGCACGATACCGCTGGCGATTTCCTGCGCCAGACCCTCGGCGATGGCGGTCTTGCCGACGCCAGCCTCACCGATGAGCACCGGATTGTTTTTGGTGCGGCGGCAGAGGATTTGGATGACGCGGCGGATCTCGTTTTTGCGACCGACAACCGGGTCAAGTTCGCCCTTGCGAGCCAGCTCGGTGAGGTCGCGACCAAAGGCTTTAAGGGCGGGCGTTTTGACATCCTTTTTGCCACCTTCCTCGCCTGCCGCCCCACGTTGGGCAGCACCGGCCGAGGCCTCTTCACCTGGGCTGCTGCCACCTGAACCGGACTCGCTTTCGTTGCCGGAAAACTGCGGGTCGAGCTCGCGCAGGATTTCGTTGCGCGTGCGCTCAATGTCGACGTCCAGGGTCTTAAGGACCCGTGCCGCCACGCCTTCGCCTTCGCGCAGCAGGCCGAGAAGGATGTGCTCGGTGCCCACATAGGAGTGATTAAGCGCCTTGGCTTCCTTGCCGGCGAGAGCGAGGACCTTTTTAACCCGAGGGGTGTACGGGATGCTTCCCTGGGTTTTGGTTTCCTGGCCGATGCCGACCTGTTTTTCGACGGCGTTACGCACCGTCTCCAAGTCGAGGCCCATCTTCTGCAACACGCTGACGGCCACACCTTGGCCCAGCTTGATCAAACCCAGCAGAAGGTGCTCGGTGCCCACGTAATTATGGTGAAAGCGGTCGGCTTCCTTGCGCGCCAGTGCGAGGACCTGTTGCGCGCGGGGTGTGAAGTTATTCATGGGTTCCATAGTGAGTGGGGAGTTATGGGTTAATTCTGTCCGTTGATCGTGAAATTGGGCTTGGTAAACTGGGCGAACTCGTTGCGGAGGCGTTCAGCGCGGAGGATGTCGCGCTGATTCGACTCCAAGTCATGTTGGGCACTGCGCTGAATGTGGCCCGGCTGCGACTCGATAAAGAGCCGGTCGATGATGGCACGTCCATCAGCAGGAAAAACACCGAGATCAATGCCCAGGCGTAAAAGCGAAAGCAGGTTCATCGCCTCGGTCGAGGTGAGCTGATGGCTGTTTTGCAAGATGCCGTAGGCGCGGCCGATTTTATCAAACAGCTTGGTGGCGTCGGTCTCCAGCAGCTTGGCCCGGGCGTTGAGCTCGTGCTCAATGATGGACTCCAGAACGCTGCCGAGGCGCTTAATGATCGCCTCCTCGGATTCGCCCAGCGTGGTCTGGTTTGAAATCTGGAAAATGCTGCCGCTGGCGTCAGAGCCTTCGCCAAACAGACCGCGCACCACCATACCGAGTTGGTTAACCGCGCGAACGATTTTTTCCATCTGGCCGGCGATGACCAACGCCGGCAGGTGCATCATGGCCGAGGCGCGCATGCCGGTGCCCAGATTGGTGGGGCAAGCGGTGAGGTAGCCCAATCGCGGCGAAAAGGCGTAGTCGAGGCGCGACTCCAATTCGGAGTCGAGGGCGTTGATGAAATTCCACGCTTTTTTGAGCTGAAAGCCGGACCGTAGAACCTGAATGCGCAGGTGGTCTTCCTCGTTGATCATCACCGAGACGGTCTGGTCCTTGTTGATGACCACGCCGGAACCGGCGGGCGAACCACCGAGCTCGCGTGAAATGAGGTGGCGTTCCACCAGCATCTGCTTTTCCAACTCGGTGAGCTCAGCGACGGCGGCGTGCGCCCCGCGCTTCATCGGCGTGCTAGCCAGCAAAGCATCTTGGCAGGCGGCGAGGACTTCAGCGCGCTGAGCCTCGCGGGCCCAACCAGGAAAGGGCTTACCGGCAAGGTTACGCGCCAAGCGAATCCGCGTCATCAGCACGACAGCCGATTTACTGCTCGCCGTATCGGTGAGCTCAGAAGGAGTGGCTAAAAGGGAGGCGATGGTCATCGGATTAAAGGGCGCTCTTCGGGTGTTCGAAGGCCTGTTTGAGCTGGTTGATTTCATCGCGGAAACGGGCGGCATCCTCGTAAAGCTCCGACTTCACCGCCTTGTCCAGACTGGCCTCGAGCTCCGTGATGCGGTCGTGAATGGACTTTCGTTCCAGCGCGCGCTCGGGAACTTTACCCGCGTGAGCCGTACCCTTGTGCATGTTGTCGAGCATGGGATCAACCAAGGATGAAAAGGTTGAATAGCACTGTGGGCAGCCAAAGCGGCCGAGCTTTTTGAAGTCGTTCTGGGTAAACCCACACTGCTCACACTTCATGCCCGCTGTCGGCGCCTCGGGGTTGAGCGAAGCCTTCAACAACAGATCGGCGAGCGAGAAGCCGCTGGGATCGGTCACCCCCTTGGCTTGGGCGCACGCCTCGCACAGGTCCACCTTATGCACCTTATTGTTCACGATTTGCGTGAGGTGCACAGTGGCGGGATTAGCGCAAAGATCACATTTAAGCGGGCTGGCCATGAGTATAGGTTATCACTTCTAAGCAGAACTTCGACTCGATGTCGTAGAATTTAAGCCGAATGAGGATAATTTAAGCTGAATAGTTAAAGTTTTAATCCTTGCACTCCACGTGCCAAGTCAGGTCGCTCGCCTTGGACAAGGCCTCAACGGGAGCAAAAACGTCCAGCCTGTCTCGGTTAACTCACCGCCGAAACCAAGGGGCCCACGCCACCCAGCTACAATACCTGGGCCGGAGTCAACCGGCCGCAGGCTGCGCGGGTTCGGGCTGGATTGGGCGCCCATCAAAGGCGGGTGCCCTCGATCAGAACCCGGCGACGGAAGGCCTCAAGAACGCGCAGGGTGATCGGACCCGGCTTGGCCGTACCGATCTCGCGACCGTCCAACTTTACCACCGGAATGACCTCGGCCGCGGTTCCCGTGAGGAAGCACTCATCGGCGTTCCACACATCGTAGCGAGTCATGTCGGCCTCGCGCAGCGGGATGCCCAACTCGGCGGCGATGTCCACAATGGCCGAGCGGGTGATGCCCTTGAGCGCGCCCTGGGAAGCGGAAGGGGTGATGATCGCGCCCTTGTGGACGATGAAGATATTATCACCAGTGCACTCGGCCACGTAGCCCTGATCGTTGAGCATGATCGCCTCCAAGGCACCCGCCTGGCGGGCCTCGATCTTGGCGAGGATGTTGTTGAGGTAGTTAAGCGACTTAACCGCCGGCGGCAGGGCGGCCGAGCTGATGCGGCGCGTGGCCACCGTCACGATGGACAAGCCGGTGGTGTAATGCTCGGCGGGATAAAGCGCGATCTTGCTGGCGATAATGAAGATCGAAGGCACTGGGCACAGCCAAGGCGACAGCCCGAGGTCACCCACACCGCGCGTCACCACCAAGCGGATATAGCCATCGGTTAAGCCGTTCTGGCGGCAGGTTTCGAGCGTGGCGTCGGAGATTTCCTTGCGCGACCAAGGCATTTTCAGGAGCAGCGCCTTGGCGGAATACTCCAAGCGCTCAAGATGTTCTTCGAGTCGGAACACGTTGCCACCATAAAGGCGGATGCCTTCAAAAATACCGTCTCCATAAAGAAGGCCGTGATCGAACACGGAGATCTTAGCTTCAGACTCGTCCACGAATTTCCCATCGAGGTAAATTTTCATTGGCGAGTAGCGTAGAAAGCCTCGCCCGATTTTGTCCAGCCTCGGGGGGAATTTCTTCTTGAGTCCCTGCAACCCCACGCGCAACTCTTTGTCATACCCAGTTCAACTACCCGTCTGACTATTCCCCATGCTTAAAACTACCCGTCGTTCCACCGCAGCGTTT
Source organism: Rariglobus sp. (assembly GCA_044338095.1). GTDB lineage: Bacteria > Verrucomicrobiota > Verrucomicrobiia > Opitutales > Opitutaceae > Rariglobus. Next base: position 6,819 of record JBIIMH010000054.1, read on the forward strand.
ACCCTGATCGAGCTTTTGACCGTTATTGCCATCATCGGTATTCTTGCCGGTATCGTAATTCCTGCCACTGGCACCGTATTAAAAAACGCAAAGAAAGCCGCCGACTCGGCCAACCTGCGCCAAATCGGCCAATCGTCGCTTATTTACGCCACTTCAAACAAAGACCAACTGCCATCTAACACCCTTGGTACGGGATCCAATATCGGATCGAATGCTTCGAGCGGTGGCACTGCTGCAACAGTCAAACTGGTGGCCGCAGCGCTAGCCGTTTCCGGCGGCCTGGAGTCGGGCAAAATGTGGGTCTCCAAGGCCGATGACACGACCTCCAAGGAAAACGAAAACGCCAACGTCGGAAACATCTTGAATGCCGCCAAGACCGGTTTATCCGACTCCTTCAGAGACGTGAATTGCGCCTTTGGCTACGTGGTAGGCCTGAACACCAATTACTCGCCCAACACACCGATCGCCTACACCCGCGGTATCGCGAGTTCCACGGACGGAAAATGGAGTGAGACCAACGGCACTTACAAAGCCGATGGTGGTTACGTCGTTTTTATCGGCGGCAACGTATCCCAATACAAAAACCTCGGTTCAGGCGCTTCAGGTGAACTGATCAATTCTGACGGCAGCCAGACCAATGTGATCACCAAAACGGTTAAATCAAACAAGACCAACGTTCGCTTCCTTGAAGAGGATGCCTCGGGTGGCAACGGCACCTCCGCCTCGGCCTCCGGCAGCTAATTCCTTGCGCGGTAAAGCCGCACTCAGACCCGACCCGCAAGGTCGGGTCTTTTTTTGGCCCAACGACAAAACAACGCCAGCCCTGCATCACCCCAAAAAAACGTAAAGTCTGCTTGCCGTTTCACCACGTCACAATCACTCACTATCTCCCACTTTTAACGCATGAGCACCGCTGCCGCCGCCAACCCCACCTACATCATCGGCCACAAGAACCCCGATGCTGACTCCATTTGCGCGGCCATAGCCTACGCCTCCTACAAGGAGGCCAAGGGCGAGAGCGGTTACACCCCCGCGCGCTGCGGCAATTCCAACGCCCGCATCGACACCATCCTCTCGCGCTTCCACCAACCCCTGCCCGTTTATCTGAGCGATGTCACCCCTCGCGTGCGCGACCTGATGGTGCGCGACGTCATCTCGGTTTGCCAAACCGCCACCTGCGCCGAGGCCCTCGAACTCATCGACCAGCACGATGTGCGCACCCTGCCCGTGGTCACCGAGGACAACCGCGTCATCGGCGCGGTCTCCGTATTCCAGCTCGGCAGTTTTTTCGTCCCCCAACTCCGCGAGCCGCGCGAGATGCGCAAGGTGTTCACCTCTTTGGCCAACATCTCCCGCGCCCTCAAGGCCGTGACCATCCACGTCGACCGCCCTGATTTTGCCGAGGAACTCTTCGTGCGTGTCGGCGCCATGGACGTAAAGTCCTTCGGCACGGTTTCCGCCGGCGAAGGCATTCCCTTTAACAAGACCATCATCATTGTGGGTGACCGCCGCGACATCCAGCAGCGGTCCATTGTTCTGGGCGTGCG
>JBIIMH010000055.1:0-8315 GCA_044338095.1 Rariglobus sp.
CCAGGGTGACCAGGCTCACCAGGATCAGGAACGCGCCCAAGGCCACCGCAAAAAAGCGGGTGGACAGCTTGGAAACGTAGAGCATGGAGAAGATCACGGGAGGCAGCACAATGGCTGATTTTATGTCGGGTTGGAGCAGGATAAGGAAGATGGGCAAACCCGCAGCAAGCGCCAATTTACCCAAGGTGCCGAGGGAGCGGCCGAGGGTGCCGACTTTGGAGCGCACGAGGATGCCGGCGGTCATCAGAAGCACAGCGGCTTTGGTGGGTTCGGAGGGTTGTAGCGCGAAAACCCCCAGGTCCAGCCAGCGTTGGGCGCCATAGCGTTCTGTGCCGATGCCTGGGGTGAGGACCAGCAGTAGCGTGAGAATGCAGCCGAAGTAGAACCAGTGGGAGATGCTCAGCCAGAGGCGGTAGTCGATTAGCGAGACGCCGCTATAGACCAAGGCACCGCTGGCCAGCCAGACGAGTTGGGTGGTCCAGTTGTTTTGGGCGGTGGCGAGTTGGGCGCTGTAGATAAAGGCGACGCCGATCGCGCTGAGAGCCAGGAGCGCCAGTGGGGTGATCCAATCGAAACGAGTCCGGGTCGTCGTTTTAAAGACGCCAAAGAGTTCGAGGGGAGGGCGGAAGCTGGCAGGCACAGGGTTGAACAAAACGGCTGCGGAGTGGGGCGCAATCCTGCGTTGGCGGTGCGCCTAAAATCGGGCTATAGGCCCAAAGACATTTACCCGCTTCGCTAGCCTTCGGATCGTCTTAGCGGTTAAAAGTCCGGCGTTATGGTTTCGGTTTTACCCGCTCACGGGAACGGCGAGGCGCCCGCAGCCGTGATTAAACACCCTTGCCCGCGATGGGAGAGGTGCTTTGCCTGCCTGCCATGCACGCTTCCAACGACCCCCTGCACGGCATCACCCTGGAGACGATTGTGACTGAACTGGTCAGCCAGTACGGCTGGGAGGAGCTCGCGAACAGGATCGACGTGCGCTGCTTCACCCACGATCCGAGCATTAAATCGAGCCTAACCTTTTTGCGTAAAACGCCTTGGGCTCGTAAAAAGGTCGAAGACCTTTTTTTGCGCAGCCGACGATAGGCTGTTTTAACTGAAGCGATGGCCTGCAGGTGGCTCGAGGTGGCGTAGGTTTGCAGTCGGCCCTTACTGACCGGCTAAGCTCAGGGCTGCCCCCGTCTGCTTCACCGCGCGCAACCGACTGGAATTGGGTTCTCCTCCACGTGGCCAGCAGCGGAACTTCTAGTGTCTCCCCGCTGAAAGGTCGGCTTATTTTCAGTAGCTCTTTGCAATTGCATGATTGGCACAGGGCGCTTGAGCTACGCCGCCGTCTTTAGGATCGGCCGTTGCCTCCCTTTTCCCATGGATCCGCTCCCCCTTCACCTGCTTCCGCTGAGCTTTAGTTTCCAAGTGCTTAAAAACCTGCCGGTCGCCGCAGCCGCACGCGTTTTGCCGGCGGTGGACGATCTCGCCGGCTTGGCCGAGGCGATCAAAGCCTGTGCCCTGAGTGTGGCCGTGATCGGCCCGGATTGGCCGAGGAAGGATCTGGTTGCCGCGCAGGAGATGTTACTCGATCACGCGGTCGCCTTCGTGGTGGCGAGCGAACTCGACCCCGCGTGGCTCGAGACTGCGATCGCCGCTGCAATCGCCGAGCGCGCCAACCAGTTTGAATCCATTTTCTTAAGCCAACTGCTGCCGTTGTTGCCGGATATCGTTTATTTTAAGGACCGGTATGGGCGTTTTTTGGCCGCAAATCACGAGCTCGCACGCAGCGTCCAACTGGATGATCCGGCACTGCTGATTGGCCGCAGTGACGCCGACTTTTTGAGCGCTGATTATGCGCAGAAAACATTGGCCGATGAGCAAGCAATCATGCTCACAGGACAGCCGGTCATCGCGCTGTCGGAGCGAGCAACCTATGACGGGGATCGAGTCAAGTGGTGGTTGACCTGGAAATGTCCGTTGCGCGACCGCAGCGGGCGGTTGATCGGTACTTTTGGTTTTTCGCGCGATGAAACCGCTCTAAAGACCACGGAGCTGGCGCTGGAGACCGAGCGTCACTTGTTGGAGGTGTTGCTCACCGGGCTGCCGGATTCGGTTTATATCAAGGATCGTGAGCGGCGCTTTCTTTTGGCTAATCAAGTTGTCGCCCAGTGGATGGGACAGACGCCGGCTACGATCCGAGGCAAGCGGAGTGAGGATTTTTATCACCCTGACTTCGCCGCAGCTTTTCGTAAAGATGATGAGTCGATCTTGGCCACCGGCATGCCAGTGATAAACCGGGAGGAAGTGGTGCTCACCCACGACGGTCGCAAGCTGAACGTGCTGACGACCAAGCTGCCGTATCGGAATTCGGCGGGCGAGGTGATCGGGATCATCGGCATGGGGCGCAATATCACTCTGCGTAAGGGCTTCGATGAACAGATGAAGCTGGCGCACGAAGAGATTGTGAAACTGCGGGCTGAGGTGGCCGCAACCGCCGAATTGCGCGCTGAGACGGTGGCGCTGCGTGCCGAACTGGCGCAACTCAAGGCCGCTGGCGCTCGCCCGGCTTGATTACGACCGGGCTCACTGCCTGCTCAACTCGCCCTGGTCGTTACCGGTGGCGGTTGTAGCGGACGATGTCCCAGACGACGTAAAGGCCTAGCATTGCGGAAATGAGGTAGCCGACGATGCCGAAGGCGGGGAAGCCAAACAGGTAGGGGCGAATTCCGGTCGTCACGATCAACGAGGAGCCGATCACCAGCGCCCCAATGATTACACCGAGCGTCAGGCGGTTGCTCGCCGAGCTGATTGCCTTATCCAGGCTCTCCAGCCCTTGATGCTGAAACTTGATGGTCAGGTCGTCGTGTTCGATGCGGCGAATGATTCGGAAAATGTCGGCCGGCAGCTCGCGTACACCGGTGAGCAGGGAACGCAGGAGCATGCGGCCGTCGCGGGCGATCGCCCGGGGGCCGGAGCGGTCTTTTTGGAGTTGCGCAAGGATCGGGCGCGACTCGGTGCGCAGGTCGAACTGCGGGTCGAGCGTGCGGGCGACCTCCTCGATCGAGAGCACGGCCTTGGCCATGAGCGAATAATCGCGGGTGATGTTGATCCCGTTTTGCCCAAAAATGAACAACAGCTTCAACATGGCGCGTCCCAGTTGGATGCGTCCAATCGTGCTGTTGAAATCCTCGCGCAAGGTCAGGGTGACGTCGCGTTCCATGGCGCGCAGGTCGGCGCGGCCTGCGGGGCTGCCGAGGTCGGCGGCGATTTGCACGATGCGTTCGGCGTCCTGTTGCACAGCGGCCATGAACAAATCGGCCAGGCCGAAGCGCAGGCGGCGGGTGAGGTTCCCCGCCATGCCCCAGTCGAGAAAACACAGGCGGCCATCGGGGGTGATTAGCACGTTGCCACCATGCGGGTCGGCGTGGAAAAACCCGGCGATGAGCACCTGGTGGATCAGCGAGGACGCGCCGTTGGCGGCGATGCGTTTGGCCTCGGCTGGGGCGAGCGCGGCGTTGTCCACGGTCACACCGATGATGCGTTGCATCACGATGACATGCTCGCCGCAAAACTCGTCCAACACCTCGGGTGCGAAAACGCGGTCGGGGTGCGGGTTGAGGGCGTTAAAATAGCTCTGGTTGCGGGCCTCGTGGCGGAAATCGAGTTCGCGCAGCAGGTTGTCCTTCACCTCGGCGACGACCGAGGGCAGGTCGTAGGGGTGGATGGCGGCGACGCGTTGGTGCAACTGGCCGGCGAACCAGGTGAGCAGGTCGAGGTCGGCCTGCACTGTTTTGTCGAGATTGGGGCGTTGAACCTTCACCGCCACCTCGCGGCCGTCGTGCAGCGTGGCGAAGTAAACCTGGGCGAGCGAGGCGCTGGCCACGGGTTTTTCCTCGAAAATGGCGAACGCCTGCGCGCAGGTCATGCCGAGGTCGTCCTCCAGCACCGTGCACATTTCGGCGAAGGGCAGGGGACTGACGGAGTTTTGCAGTTTACGCAGTTCGAAGATCAGGGCGTGCGGCAGCGCGTCGGGCCGCATGCTCATTAACTGGCCGGCTTTGACGAAAGTGGGCCCGAGCTCTTCGAGGGCGAGGCGCACGCGTTCCCACAGGGTGCGGCGCTCGGCGGGCTGGGGGATGATGCGCGTCCACAGGCCCTCCTGCGGGTCGATCTGGGTGAGCAGGTTGGCGAACCCGTGCTTGGCGAGAACCGCGAAGATGTCCTTGAGCCGAGCGGCGTTGCTGAGGAACGTCAGCGGTTTCACGGTTCGCCGGCGCGGGTGGGAGGGTTGGCGAGTTTGGCTTCGAGCGAGCGGATGCGTTCTTCGAGCGCGGCGATGCGCGGGTCGGTTTTCGCGGGGCTGTTGGCGGCCAGATCCTGGATCTTGGCGGCGAGGGACTGGCTCATTTCCTCGAATTCCTTGCGGCCCTGTTCTGCGATTTTGGCGGCGATGATTTTGGCATCGTCGGCCTTGAGTTTGCCCTGGCGAACGTAGTCATCGAGCGAGTCCTCGACTTTTTCCTTGGTGATGACGGCAGCACCGACGCCGGCGAGGAGAGTTTTTTTGATGAGGTCGAACATGGTGCGGTTAACTTGCGCGGGTCGCCGTTGCGGGCAACCGCAAAGGCGAAAACGTTCGGGCCTTCCGACCCGGTTGTTAAACCTTGTCGCCGCCGGTGGCGGGGGGGCGGTCGCCGGCGGTGAGGGGCGCAGTCGGGGAGGAGGGTGGAGGGGCTTCCACTGGTGTGATAGCCTCATCGGGTGGCGGCGTATAAACCGGCGGTAAACTGTCCTCAGGGAGGTAGGCCGCGGGGGCTTGGCGCGGTTTGGGCGGGGGCTCCGCCATGGCTTGCTTGAGCTGTTCCTCAACCCCTGCGGTCATCTTTTTAAACTCGCGTAGGGCCTTGCCCACGCTGCGCGCCAGTTCGGGCATCTTTTCGCCGCCAAAGAGCATTAAAACGACGAGGGCCACCAGAGTGATTTCGCCGCCGCCGATATCTCCGATAAAGGCGAGCGTGGACAATGAGGAGTGCATGGGGAGTGGTTGCGTGGTGCGATGTAACTTAGGTTGCTGCGCGGTTACTTCACCGCGATTTCAACGACGAAGCTTTGCGACTGGCCTGGCTGGACCCAGTGCAGTCCGATTTTGTTTTCAGGCGCGTTGGGCGGCCCCATCCAGGGTTCGACGCAATAAAAGGGCGCCTCGGGTGTGGCGGTCCAGGTGACAAACGTCGCCTCGGCCGGAGGCACGGCTGCGGTGCCGTGGCTGATGGTCACTTTACCCGGGCCGGCACTCGGGCCGAAGGAGACGCTGTTGGATTTGAGGCCGAGGTGGAGGGCGTCGACCAGCGCCGGGTTGTCGAGGCGCTCCTCGCCCTTGAACGTGGGGCCGGGGGTGAGTTTTCCAGCGGCGTCCTGCCGGTGGCAGCGCGTAGCGGGAATACGGATAACGTAGTCGGCGCGGGTTTGGCCTTCAGTCCAGGGCGCGGTGAAATAAAAGTGGTGGCCCGCGCTCCAGGGGATGGGCTGTTTGTCGAGGTTGCGCAGGGTCAGTTCGCAGGCCAAGCCGAGCTCGGAGAAACGGTAGGCGACGGTGAACTCGTAGTTGAACGGGTAAGCTTGGCGGGCGGCATCGTCGGGCACGAGAACGGCGGTAAAACCACGGGCGTCCATGCGCGTGACTTTGAACTCACCGGTGCGGGCAAAGCCATGCATGGGCATCGGTCGGCGCAGGCCGGTGGGGTCGCGCCAGAAGTGGATTTCACCGGCGTCGAAGCTGCGCGCATTAAAGGGAAACAGGATCGGGTTGCCGCCGCGCACCTTGGCGAAGTCGTTGAAATTGGCGTCCTCGGGCCAGTAAAGGATGTCGCGCACCGAGCTGTCCCCAAGCGAGAGGTGCCAGTTCATCAGGCGCGCGCCGTGTTCGGGCAGGGCCAGGAACGTTGAATTGCCAACCTGCCAGCGGGTGAGAGTTTTTCCGTGATAAGACACCTTTTCCATGAGGCGGCTGTTTTTGCGCGCAACTTGCGGCTAGGCAAAAGGATTCCGTGGAAACAAACGCGCCAGTTTGTAACTTGCTGGTAAATGCTGGGGCTTGCGCAAGTGAAAGGGACGCGCTTTATTCCCCGCTTTTATGACCCGCGCCCTTTACTGCCTCCTCGTTTCCCTCGTGTTCCCGCTGTGCCTGCGGGCACAAGTCGAGGCTCCGTTGCCTGCGGCTCCCGCGGTGGCTCTGGCGGAGGAGCCTGCGGTGGAGCCAGCTGTCGATCCGGTGGTGGAGCCAGCGGTAAATCCGGCGGTGGCGGCCCCTGTGGTTGCGGCGGTGCCCTCGGGCGTGAAGAGCGTGTGGGTTATCCCAGTTCGGGATGGGATTGATAAGCCCATTCTCTATGTTCTGCGCCGGGGCCTTAAGGAAGCCATCGACCAAAAGGCCGATGTGGTCGTGCTCGACATGGAGACGCCCGGCGGCCGCCTGGACGTGACCTTCGACATCATGGAGGCGTTGGGTAAATTCCCCGGTACGACCGTGACCTTCGTCAACAAAGAGGCCATTTCGGCCGGCGCTTTTATCTCCGCGACCACCAGCGAAATCTGGTTTGCCCCCGAAGCCGTGATCGGTGCCGCCGCTCCCGTGAGCTCGGGCGGCAAGGACGTCGACGTGACCATGAAACAGAAAATCGTGAGCTACCTGAAGGCTCGCGTGCGTGCGCTTTCCGAGGGCAAGGGGCACCGAGGCGCAGTCATCTCCGCGATGATCGACGCCGACACCGAGCTGAAGATCGACGGGCAGGTGTTGAAGGAAAAAGGCGAGCTGTTATCCCTGACCGCCAGCGAGGCGAGCAAGCTCTACGGCCAGCCCCCGCAGCCGCTGCTGGCGGCGGGCATCGCCAAAACCGTCGACGACCTGCTGACGCAAAAATTCGGGGCGGGTAACTTTTCTGTTCAGCGCCTGGAAGTCACTTGGTCGGAGGAGTTGGCCCAATACCTCACCGCCTTGTCGCCGGTTCTGCTCGGGCTGGGGCTACTGGCGGTGTTCATTGAGTTTAAGACGCCCGGATTTGGAGTCTTCGGTATAACTGGCGCGGTGTTGTTGGGCGTGGTGTTCTTCGGGCACTTTGTCGCGGGGCTTTCCGGCCACGAGCCGGCATTGGTGTTTGCTCTAGGCGCGGTCCTGCTTGCGGCTGAAATCCTGTTTTTCCCAGGGTTGATTCTGCCAGCGCTCTTTGGCGTTTTGCTGATGCTGGGCGCACTGGTCTGGTCTATGGCCGATTTGTGGCCTAATGAGCCGATCACCGTTGCGTGGTCCGGCGATGCCTTTGTGCAGCCGCTGCAAACCCTGGGACTCGGCCTTGTACTTGCGGTGACGTTTGGCGCGGCGCTGGCGCGGTTTCTGCCCAAGGGCTGGGTTTGGGATAAAATGATGGTGCAGGAGTCCATCGGCGGCGTGGCCCAGGTGGCCGGCGTCGGCCCCGGGGGCGCGGCGCATGTCGATTCGCTGATCGGTCAGCGCGGAGTGGCGGTGACCGTGCTGCGGCCTAGTGGTCAGGTTGAAATCAGCGGCCAGCGCTACGAGGCGATCGTGGAAGTCGGGGCGGTGGATGCCGGCGACGCGGTGATTGTGCGCGGACGCACGGCGTTTGCCCTTCTGGTCGAAAAGGAGGGCGTATGACCACGCTCGCGCTGCTGTTTTTGATCGGGACGCTGTTACTCACGGCGGAGATTTTTTTGCCCGGCGGCATAGCCGGTGTAGCCGGGGCGGTGGTCCTGTTGGTGGGCAGCGTGCTGGCCTTTAACCAGTACGGGCTGACCGGCGGGGTTTGGGCCAGTGTCGGCGCGTTAGGGCTGCTCGGACTGATGCTATACGTCGAACTGGTGCTGCTGCCTAAAACCAAACTTGGGCGCTCGCTGGTGGTAAATGCGACGGTGGATTCCACCAGCCAGCCACCCATCGCGCGGGCCGAAGACGTAGTCGACCAGCCGGCGGTGGCGCTGACGACTTTGGCTCCAAGCGGATTTGTGCAGGTGGCGGGGCGGCGCTTCGAGGCGTTTTGCCGCTCGGGCTACGCCGCAAAAGGTGCCCATTTACGTGTCGTCGGCGTAGATAATTTTCGTCTCATCGTTATCGTTTCCAATCCAATTTCCTCATGAACAACCTACCGTTACTCATCCTCATCCCGCTCGTCATCGCCATCCTCATTGCGGCTGGCGTTTTTATTTCCTTCATCGGCGTTTGGCTTAAAGCCCGCCTCAACGGTGCGCCCGTCGGCATCCTCACCTTGTTGGGCATGCGCCTGGGTGGCGTGCCTTACAGCCTGGTGGTCGATGCG
>JBIIMH010000056.1:0-8253 GCA_044338095.1 Rariglobus sp.
GCCCACACGGAGGAGGGCCCTCCCCTTGCTCGATTTCGAGGCGCGACCCATCGAGGTCGCGCCTTTTTTGTGGCCTCGCCGTCAGGCCGCCAAGCCGTTTCGTTTTAACCGCCGCTGTCTTTGCCTGCCATGAACCCGCCCCTCACGATTTGGTGTAACGCCGCTCTCTCTGCCCCCGCCGAACAACGGCTTGCCTTCGGGCTCGCCGAGCACCGGCTGGTTTTCGCCCAAAAGCGCTCCGCTTCCGTGCTAGCCGCCGGCCCCTCCGACGCCGGTTTTTTGGAGGCCGATGTGGTGCTGGGTCAGCCCGACGCGGGCGATTGTCTGCGCAACCCAAAAGTCCGCTGGCTCGCGGTGACCAGCGCGGGTTACGGGCGCTACGACACCCCGGAGTTTTTGGAAACGTTTCGCGCCCGAGGGGCGGTGTTCACCAGCAGTTCGAGCGTCTTCGCCGAGCCCTGCGCCCAGCACGTTCTCGGGATGATGCTCGCCCTCGGCCGTCAACTGCTCGCCTCGCACGCCGAGCAGCTCGGGGAGCGCCGCTGGCAGTTTTTCGAGCGCCGCGCGGCCTCGGTGCTGCTCAACGGCCAGACCGTCCTGCTGCTCGGTTACGGCACGATCGCGCGGCGGTTAACCGAACTGCTCGCCCCGTTTGGGGTGAAAATCTACGCCGTGCGCCGCAAAACCCACAGCGAGCGCGGCGTTCACATCATCTCCGAAGAACGCGTTTCTTCGGTGCTGGGCGAGGCCGACCATATCATCAACCTGCTGCCCGACAACGAAGCCACCGCCAACTACGTCAACGCCCGCCGGCTGAGTGCGTGCAAGCCGGGGGCGCGGTTTTATAACATCGGGCGCGGCTCCACGGTGGACGAACGTGCGCTGGTGCAGGCGCTTGAAAACGGGCGGCTTGGGGCGGCTTATCTGGATGTTTTCGCCGAGGAACCGCTGCCGCAGTCAAGCCCGTTGTGGACGGCGCCGAATTGTTTTATCACCCCGCACACGGCCGGCGGGCGCAGCGACCAGGATCTGGCGCTGGTCGGGCATTTTTTGCAAAACTTTGCGGCGTTTGTCGCCGGCGGTGGGCAGATGGCGGACCGGGTGGTGTGAGGGTAATTATATTTAGGGGTGAGGTTTACGGAATCCTTGAGCTCACGCTCAAGGCCACGGGAACGGAGGCGTGACGGTCAGTGCAGGTAGGCGGGGTGGTGCGGGGCTGGGATGCGTGGCCTTGAGCGTGAGCTCAAGGTACGGCGAGGCGCGCCTAGGAGCTGCCGGAAGGCGTTTGCTGCTTTGCGCGGATGTTCCCTTCTTTTGGTTTGGCGCGGCCGATTTCTGTCCCCACGGTTTACCTGTCGTTAGAATTTCGTTGAACCCCCCATTGATCGCTCGCCATGGCCGATGACTTTTTGAGCCCTGTTTCCCCCTCACGCCCGGCACAGCTCACGATGGCTTTGGAGCTGGAGGCGGCGGAGAAGGAGTTTTCGGTGAAGATGCATCTCGCCCGCGAGCTCACCGAGTCGGCGCTGTCGCGCAAAGCGCTGCAAGCGTTGCTCGAGGAGCAGAAGCGGGTGGAGGCGGCGTTGCGGGCCACCGAACGGCGTTACCGCACGCTGTTCGAGGGCGCCCCGGATCCGGTTTTTTTGCTCTCCATAGACAAGGCTGATTCCGGGCGGATCCTCGACGTCAACGAATCGGCGTGCCGGGTTTATGGATACAAGAGGGAGGAGCTGCTGGCCTTGCGTATCACGGATTTGAACACGGCCAAATCGGGCGCGACGGCGGCGGCGCGTATCAAGCGCATGCTGGCGGGCGACGGTTTGGCGTTTGAGTTCATTCACCGCCGCAAGGACCAGAGCGAATTCCCCGTGGAGGTGAATGCCAGCTTGGTGGAGCTGGACGGGCGGGTGTGCATGCTGGCGTTTGGCCGTGACATCACCGCCCACAAACGTGCCGAGGCTGCCCTCGCGTTAAAGGAAAACCGTTTCCGCGCGATTATCGAGGTGTCGCCGGTGCCGATGGCGCTCAATGACGACCGCGGCGTGATCACGTTCCTGAACCCGGCATTCACCCAGATTTTTGGTTATGCGCGTGAGGATATTCCGACGCTCGATGCGTGGTGGCCCAAGGCTTATCCCGACGCGGCTTATCGTCAGTGGGCTAAGGGGGTCTGGCAGGTGGAGTTGGAGCGTTCAAAACGCTCCGGCACTCCTTTTACGCCGATGGAGTTCACCCTCACGTGTAAAAATGGGATGCGTAAGACCGTGCTGGCCAATGCCGCGCCCAGCTCCACCGCCTACGAGACCGAGAACCTGGTGGTGTTGTACGACATCACCGACCGCAAGGAGGCGGAGGCTGCCTTGCGCGAGTCCGAGGCGCGCTGGCGTTTCGCCATGGATGGTTCCGGCGACGGCATGTGGGATTGGCGCATCGATACCGGCATGGTGTTTTGTTCCAAGCGTTGGAAATCGATGCTCGGCTACGCTGAGGATGAGTTGAGCAACATGGTCAAGGAATGGGAGCAACTGGTGCATCCGGATGATTTGCCGCGGGCGCTGGATTCTGCGGCGGACCATTTTCGCGGCCAGTCGGAGCACCATGTCGTCGAGCAGCGCATGCGTTGCAAGGACGGCTCGTGGAAGTGGATTCTCGCGCGCGGGAGGGTGATTGAATGGTCGGCGCCGGGCAAGCCGCGCCGCATGATCGGCACCTACACCGATATCGATTTGGAGAAGCGTCGTGAGGAGACCCAGCAGGCTCTGGTGCGGCGGCTCGATTTGGTGATGCGTGCCTCGAACCTCGGGGTGTGGGAGTATGATTTGCAGACCGGTCACCTCGACTGGGACGATGCCATGCACTCGCTCTTCGGTTGGAGTCGTGAGGAGGCGGGTGGTTCGCTTGAGGCGTTTCGCAGTAGCGTCCATCCCGACGATCTAGCGCGCATGGACCAGACGATCGTGGACATGCGCGGGGGGCGGGTTTTTCAATCCTTCGAGTTTCGCATTATCCGCCGTTCGGACGGGGCGTTGCGCACGATCGAGGGCAACGGCTACCTGTTGCGCGACGGGGATGGCATGCCGCAGCGCTTGCTGGGTATGAACCGCGACATCACGGAGCAAAAGGAAGCGGAGTTGAGTCGGCGGCAGTTGGAAAACCAGTTTGGGCAGGCGCAGAAGATGGATACGCTGGGCACGCTGGCAGGAGGCATTGCGCATGACTTTAATAATTTGTTGGCCGGCATGATTGGCTGCCTTGAGCTGGCGCTGCCGTTGTTGCCCGCAGAGCATCCCGCGGGTGATTGGATGGGGCGGGCACGGGGCGCGGGGCTGCGTGCGCGCGATTTGGTCAAGCGCCTGATGTTGTTCTCGCGGCGCACTCCCAGCGTTGGACGCAAGCCGATGCAGATCAAGCAGTTGATTGATGAGACCCTGCCGATTCTCAACGCCAGCCTGCCGTCCTCGATTGTGATCCGCACCCAGAAAAACCCCGCGTTGAGCGAAGTGTTGGGCGACTACGGCCAACTCCAGCAGGTGCTCATGAACCTGTGCTTGAATGCCGCACACGCCATTGGGGCCAAACAAGGTCAGATCACCTTGGATGTGCGTCCCTCCGAGGTTTTGTCGGTCGATGGCCGGATGAATCCGGCGGGCGAGCAGGTGTGTTTGTCGGTGGCCGATGATGGCTGCGGCATGGATCAGGAGACGCAGGCGCGAATCTTCGACCCGTTTTTCACCACCAAGCCGGAAGGCCAGGGCACGGGGCTGGGACTGGCGATCGTGCACGGCATCGTGCACGATCACGGCGGGACGATTCGCCTGCGCAGTGCGCCGGGGCAGGGGACCTGCTTTGAGGTTTACCTACCCGTTATCAAGAAGGCATCGTTGGTGGTTGAGCCGCCCAGTGCGCCGGTGGCGGTGTTGGCGGGGGGCGGACGCAAGGTTTTGCTGGTCGATGACGAGGAAGTGCTGCGCACGTTTGTGGCCGCCGTTCTCACCATGGCCGGCTTCGAGGTGGTCGCGGCGGACAACGGGCTCAATGGCGCGGCCGTTTTCGCCGCCACCCCGGATGCGTTTTCCTTCGCCATTGTGGACCTTTCGATGCCCGGCCGCAACGGTCTCGAACTGATCGGGGATATGCGTGCGCTGCGCCCCGGTCTGCCGGTGATCTTGATGAGCGGAGACCACAACCGGTACGGCGGGGCCGGGGTGAATCCGGCCGCGGAAAGCTACATTCGCCTGTCTAAACCCTTTGCTATAGCCGAGTTGAATGCAGCCGTAGCACCGTTGCTAGTGGCTAAGCGTTGAGCCTGCCTGCGAGTAACCCTAGGTCTTCATCTTATTCAGCGTTCCGAAAACTGGTGCTTACTGGAAGTTTTTGATGGATTTTAATTGAATTTATGGACACCCCAACCTGGCTGCATCCGCGTGACGAACTGGTGGCAACGATGGATCGTATCTATCGCTACCACATGACGACGACCTCGGGAGGTAACCTCTCGATCCTTGATCCCGATGGGAGCATGTGGATCACCCCATCGCGAGTGGACAAAGGAGCCCTGCGCCCGAGCGACATCGTGCTGGTCAAGGCGGACGGTTCGCGTGAGGGGTTGCACCCGCCGTCATCGGAGTTTCCCTTTCACCGGGAAATTTACCGCGTCCGGCCCGATATCAAGGCGATCGTGCACGCGCATCCCGGCGCGTTGGTGGCGTTCAGCATCGTGCGCCAGTTGCCCGATACTCGGGTGCAAACGCATGCCTACAACCTGTGTGGCAAGATCGCCTATGCGGCCTACGCGTGCCCGGGCAGCCAGGAGTTGGGCGATAAAATCGCGGCGGCTTTTGCCGGCGGCGCCGACTGCGTGATGCTGGAAAACCATGGTGTGGTTATCGGTGGACGCGATCTGGCCGAGGCGTTCCAGCGCTTTGAGACCCTGGAGTTCGTCGCGCAGACGGTGATCCGCGCTTCGGCGTTGGGCGAATTGCGCACGTTGCCCGCCGCGCAGCTCACTGGGCATGCGGTGCCCGATTACGCCGCGTTGGATTCGCCTGCGCCCACCAATCATGAAAAGGAGTTGCGCACCGAAGTGTGTGCGTTTGCCCAGCGCGCTTACCGCCAGAAGTTGATGATCAGCACCGCCGGAGCGATTTCGGCGCGGCTGGATGCCGACCAGTTTGTGATCACGCCGCGTCGCCGCGACCGGATCGATCTGCAGCCGAGTAGTCTGGTTCGCGCCACGAAGGATGCGATGGAAGCGGGCAAACAGGGCAGTCGTACCAGTCGCCTGCACGCGCTTATATACGCCGCCAACCCCGAAGTCGGGGTAATCATCAACGCCCAGCCGATGTGCGCCAGCGCGTTTTGTATGGCCGATGCCGAGTTCAGCTCGCGGACCATTCCGGAGAGTTACCTGGTGCTTGGCGATGCTCCCAAGGTGCCATTCGCCTGCGTGGTCAAGGACGCCGAGTCGCTGGCGGCCAGGATGTCGCTTAAAAAGTGCCCCGTGCTGCTGATCGAGAACGATGGCGCGCTGATCGTGGGCCGTACCCTGCTGGAGGCCTTCGATCGGCTGGAGGTGCTGGAGGCCACCGCGGAGGCGTTGCAGTTGAGCCGGCCACTCGGGCCCTTGGTGCCGATGCCCGACAGTGCCCTGGCCGAACTGCGCCGGGTCTATGGGATGGACTGAGCCAGCCCCTGTACCGCCAGGGTGGAATCCAGCGGAGTCCTCATTCGTGATCTCGAAGGGGGGAAATTACCAACGCAGAGGGATGAGCTCCGTGTCGTCCGTGTTAGCAAAGTAGCGCAGGCTTCCAGTCTGCTCCGGCAAGCGGCCAGGGCAGACTGGAAATCTGCGCTACTTTTCCCGGTCGGCCCGAGCCCTTGAACACCGACATGCAATCATGCCGCCAGGTCCAATTCGGGCTAGGCTCATTTTGAGCGCCGCTGCCGCAACCGCTGCGTCTCAAGCGCAGGCGATGCCACTGCGTCCGTGGGCAATGCGGCCGGATTCGAAGAAGTCGCCCGGTACGGATTCAGGGCCGAACTCCGGGGCGCATTCGGCCAGGAGTTTACGCAGGTTTTCGCGGGCGCGGGCGATGCGGCTTTTGACCGTGCCGACATTGATGCGCAGGGCCACCGCGATGTCCTCGTAGGGCAACTCGATGACGTTGCGCATGGTCAGTATCTCGCGGTGCGAAGGCTCCAACTTGTCCATGCAAAGGGAAATCAGTTCCACGAATTCATGGGTTGCGGTTTCTTGGGCGGGGTTGGCACCGTCGGAGGCAATCATGTCGGCGAAGGTGATGTTGGAATCCTCGGAAGGGGGGCGTTCCAGGGAGAGGGAGTCCTGCCGTCGGCGGCGGAAAAAATACCAGTAGCGGTTGCGCGATAAGTTCAGCGCGATGCGATAAAGCCAGGTCGCCAGCGAGGAATCGCCGCGGAAGTTGGCCAGGCCGCGATGCGCGCGGATGAACGCGTCCTGGACGATTTCCTCGGCATCGGCCGCGTTGCGCAGCAGGTTATGGGCGAGGCTGAAAAGGCGCGCGTGGTAGCGCTGCATGATCTCGATAAAGGCGGTCTCGTCGCCGGCATTGAAGCGCTGGACAAGAAGTGAGTCGTAGGCGGCCTCGGTTTTGGCCTCGGGTTTGGCTAGGGTTACCGTGCGGCCTGAGCGTGCGTGCTGAATCATGATTGGGCTCCGGTGAATGGATTGGGTTGGCTCTGGTGGTTCCAGACGAGCCTTAGCTTACCTTTGGGCCTTCGGAGCGAGTATGGGTTCGTTAACCCAAATGTGGGCCGCAGAGGGAACCTTTCACCCCATAGGGTGGGTCTAAGGCCGGGTTTTGTGCCCATTCTCGCCCCGCCGCTTCCGTATGGGACCCTAGGCACGTTGCCCCGCCCGGCACCGAGCGGGGCGGGGCTGGGAGCGGCCTCAGTTGAGAAAATCCCTATCCGCGGTTTTTTTTAAAAACCCCTTGGCAGGCGCGACCCGACACCTTTTCGTCCTTCTTTAATGTCCACGTTCAAACCTGCAGTCCTCGCCCTCGAAGATGGTTCCGTGTTTCGCGGCCGCGCCTTTGGCGCCGATGCTACGATCGCGGGCGAATGCGTGTTCAACACGTCCATGACCGGCTACCAGGAGATCATCACCGATCCCTCGTATTACGGCCAAATTGTCACCATGACCGCGCCAATGATCGGCAATTACGGGGTCAACGACGAGGACACCGAGGCATCCGTGCCCCGCGCCAGCGGCTTGGTCGTGCGCGAACTCTCGCCCATCGTCAGCAACTGGCGCAGCCAGTCTTCTCTCGATGCTTACCTGCGCAAATACGGCATCCCCGGCATTAGCGAGGTCGACACCCGCGCCCTCACCAAAAAGCTCCGCGTCGATGGCGCGATGAAGTGCTGCCTTTCCACCCTCGCGCTCACCGACGCCGAGGCGGTCGCCCGCGCCAAGGCCTGGCACGACATGGCTGGCAGCGACTACGTCAAGGACACCACGTGCAAAGAGCCTTACCTGTGGCGCGCCGATGATACCGCCAACCACAACGCCGTTTACGTGCCCGCCGGCACCACCTTCGGCCTACCTCACACGCCCGCCAAGCGCTTCACTATCGCCGCTTTCGATTTTGGCGCCAAGCACTCCATTTTCCGCAAGCTGGTCAACCACGGCTTTGACGTAAAAGTGTTCCCCGCCACCGCCACCGCTGAGCAGATTAAAGAGCACGCCCCGGACGGCGTTTTCCTCTCCAATGGCCCCGGCGATCCGTCCGCGCTCGGCTACATTCACCGTACCGTCACCGGCTTGCTGCCACATTACCCGATTTTCGGTATCTGCTTGGGGCACCAGATGATCACCCACGCGGTGGGCGGCACCACCTTTAAGCTCAAGTTCGGCCACCGCGGCGGTAATCAGCCGGTGAAAAACCTTGAGACCGGCAAGGTTTCCATCACCGCGCAAAACCACGGCTTCGCCACCGACCCTCTGTCGTTGGCCAAGGGCGGCGCGATCGTCACCGAGATCAATCTTAACGACAACACTGTCGAGGGCCTGCGCCACAAGGAGCTACCCGTCTTTTCGGTGCAGTATCACCCCGAAGCCGCACCCGGCCCGAATGACGCCGACCCGCTTTTCACCGACTTCTACAATCTGATCGAGAAGCGCAAAGCCGGGAAAATCTAAGCGCCTGATCAAAGCCGCCCCACCGCCGGGCGGCTTTTTTGTGCACCCGTTCCCGCGCCGAGCCCATGGCT
>JBIIMH010000057.1:0-8242 GCA_044338095.1 Rariglobus sp.
TAACAAGGTTGAGGAAGGCTCCACGCCAACCTACGCCAAGTTCATCGCCGAGCCATTCGAAGCCGGTTATGGTCACACCATCGGCAATTCTCTGCGTCGCGTTCTCCTGAGCTCGATCGAGGGTTCCGCCATCTCCTCGATCAAGATTGAGGGGGTTAACCACGAGTTCCAGAGCATTGATGGGGTCGTCGAAGATGTCACCGACATCGTCCTCAACCTGAAGAAGGTGCTCATCGTTTCCACGAAACGTGAGTCCATCACCCTCTCCATTAAGGTGAAGAACCGTGCTGGTTACGTCACGGCCGCTGACATCCAGGGTGATTCCAACATCACCATCGTCAATCCGACCCAGGTCATTGCTACCCTCGAAAAAAACACCTCTTTCGAGGCTGAAATCGAGGTCAAGACCGGTCGCGGTTACTATCCTGGTGAGCAGAACAAGAAAGAAGAGCAGGCTATCGGCGTTATCCCGATCGACTCGCTTTTCTCCCCTGTTCGTCTCGTCAAGTATTCCGTGGAGAACACCCGCGTCGGCCAGATCACCGATTATGATAAGCTCATTCTCGAAATCTGGACGGATGGCCGTATCACCCCGGACGACGCCTTGAAGCAGTCCGGTTCGATCCTGAAGCACCACCTTGATGTGTTCGATCGCGTCACCGACGAGTCCTTCGAGTTCGAGAACCAGCAGTCTGAGGTCAGCGAAGAGCAGAATAAGCTCCGTAAGCTCCTCAACATGTCGGTTAACGAAATCGAGCTTTCGGTTCGCGCCGCTAACTGCTTGAACAACGCCAATATCACGACGGTTGGCGAACTTGCGATGAAGTCTGAGCAGGAAATGCTCAAGTATCGCAACTTCGGCAAGAAGTCGCTAAACGAGATCAAAGACAAGCTTGAGGCCCTCGGTCTCTCGCTTGGCATGAAGATCGACGAGCGTCTCCTCGATGCCGTCAAAAAAGACGCCTAATCGGAAGTAGCGAGTAGAGGGTAATGAGTAGCGAGCATCCGCTTGCGGCCCACTACCCTCCAGTCGGTTCATCCGACTACTCGCTACCCGCTACTTACCACTCGCTACTCCTTTTGCGGTGCTTGCGCCGTCCTTGCCGCTCAACGCTGCGGTCCGGATTGCCGATCGGGCACCGCTCTTAAAAAAACACCACAATGCGCCACAAAAAACACAGTCACTCCCTCGCCGGTCGTAGCTCGCCCCACCGCGCTGCTATGCTCTCCAATATGGCCGCCTCGCTCATCGAGCACGACCGTATCGAGACGACCCTCGCCAAGGCGAAGGCCCTCCGCCCCTTTGTCGAAAAGATCATCACGAAGGCCAAACAGGCCGCCGCGAAGACCGAAAAGAAGGATGCAGTCCATCTCCGTCGCCTCGCCCTCAAGGACGTGCGCAACGAAGACATGGTCACCCTCCTGTTCAACGAAAAGTACAAGGAGTTCGTCAACCGTAACGGCGGTTACACCCGTATCTACAAGCTCGCTCTCCCCCGCGTGAGCGATGCCGCTGAAATGGCGATCATCGAGTTCGTTAAGGCCGACGACAAGGGTTACACCAAGGCCAAGAAGCCCGCTAAAGCCAAGAAGGTTGCCGCACCCGCTGCGGAAGCCGCTCCCGAGGCCCAAGCCTAAGTCGTAAACAGCGCCTCCGGGCACCTCCTACGTCCCGTCAAAGCGCCGAAGAGCAATCTTCGGCGCTTTTTTGTGCCCGTAGGTCCCGTTCCTTGACCCTGAACTCCGCGAAGGCGTCGAAATCACGCGCACTACCAGACCCTTTTTTTAACGGTAGCCACAAATTCGGCAAACTTACCCCTTGGACAACGCCACGTGGGATCGATCGCGGGGGGGGGCGCACTCCCGATTCTCCGCCAATTTGTCTCCGCCGCTTGCCCGCTTCGTCAGCGCTTCGCTGCAGGGTGTAACTGATAAAGGCCTGGACGTATGCCAAATGCCAAGAACTGGCTGGTTGCTTGGCTTTGCGGCTCCCGTGTGAGCTCCTGGGTTCACTTTAAATTTAAGCCCTGTGCCTTGCGTGCCGATTAGGGGGTAAGTTTTCTGATGCGATCTCTGTCTCTATCCCTGTCGTCACCTTGGGTGTCGTGTCCGTTCGGCGTTTTTACCGCGCCAGGGCCGGGCTGTAACTTGCACGTTGCGGGGGGGGGCCAATGAGCGTGCCGTTTTTGCAACCAGATCCCCCTGATTCTGCTTTGCCGCCTATAGACGCAGATCAGGCGCTGCTCGATGCGATGGCAGCTTCCGCCGAGGGCTTGGGCGTGTTAATCAGCCCCGCAGGCCGGGTGCTTGCGGTGTCGGGTCAGGCCGATTTGCACGTCGGAGCGGATTATTTTGCCGGCTGCGCTCCCGAGCTCGGTATGGGCTTGAGGCAACTGATGGCGGGCGAACGCGCGCTGTTCACCCACGATTACATTCGTGGTGAATCGGATGGATGGCGGGTGCGCGTGCGCGCTTCTCCGTGGCGTCGGCCGGACGGCTGCGGTGCTCTTTTGATTCAAACCGCACGCCCCAATGAGTCTCGGGTGCAGTCGGCGCGGGATTTGGAGCGGAGCAATAGCCGCTTGAGCGAGGCGATCGCCCATGCGACCGATATGGCTGCTCAGGCTACCGCAGCCAACTTGTCCAAGAGCATGTTTCTGGCGAACATGAGCCATGAGCTGCGCACGCCGATCAACGGGGTAATGGGCATGGTGGGGCTGCTGCTGGATACCCAGCTCGATGCCGAGCAACGCGGGTTCGCCGAAACCGCCCGGGTGAGCGGGGAAAACCTGCTGCAACTGGTCAATGACATCCTCGATTTCTCCAAGATCGAAGCCGGTAAAGTGGAACTGGAGTCCATCGATTTTGATTTGGCTGAACTGGTCGAGGAGTCGCTGGATTTACTCACCCTGCGGGCCCACGAGCGCGGGCTGGAGTTGGCGGCGGTCATCGCCCCGGGAACCCCGCTGCGTGTGCGCGGCGACCCGGGCCGGATCCGGCAAGTGCTGGTCAATTTGTTGGGCAACGCGGTGAAATTCACCGAGCGCGGCGACGTGGTGGTGCGCGTGGCGGTGCGCTCCTCGGACGCAGGTGAGCCGGTGATTGGTTTCGCGGTGAGCGATAGCGGGGTGGGAATTGCCCTGGAGCGCGCCGCCCACCTGTTTCAGCCGTTTACCCAGGCGGATTCCTCGACCACACGGCGATACGGCGGGACAGGGCTGGGATTGGCCATCTCGCGGCAACTCGTCGAGTTGATGGGCGGCGAAATCACCCTGCAAAGCCGCCCCGGGGTGGGCAGCACGTTCACCTTCGCCTTGCCGTTGCAGGCCCTGCCGCAAACCGAGGTGCTGCCACGGCCCACGTGGGCAGGAAAACGTGTTTTGTTGGTGGAGTCGCACCGGCCCACGGCCGATCATATCGCGTTGCTGCTGGATGCAGCCGGAGCGCGCTGCGAGGTGGCGTCGTCGCTGGTGTCGGTGCTCGACCGCTTGAGCGCGGCGGAAGGGGCGGGTTGCGACGTGCTGATGCTGTCGGACCGGGTCTCGGGCGCGGCGGAAGCCTTGGCGGCCACATTGTTGCCGCGCAGGAGTGAAGCGCCGAGGGTGCGAGTGGTGGTGCTGACGAGTTTGGTGGGGCGGCCGGCGATGAACGGGGCTGCGGCAACGTTGCCCAAGCCGGTGCGCGTGGCGGCGTTAAATCGCACGCTGTCCGCCTTGTTCTGTCCCGTCGCCCCAGTGAAGCCTGCCCCGCCGCCGACCACCGGTAATCGGGGCGGGTGGCGGTTGCTCTTGGTCGAAGACAATTCGATCAACCAGCGCGTGGCGCTGGCCATGCTCGCACGCCTGGGTTACCGCGCCGATGCCGTTGCCAACGGCCGCGAGGCGGTCACTGCGTTGTGTCGCGTGCCTTACGATCTGGTGCTCATGGATTGCCAGATGCCCGAGATGGATGGCTATGAGGCCACCCGCGCGGTACGGGCCAGCGGCAGCCCGGTACTCAATTCCGCCATTCCGATCATCGCCATGACTGCCAACGCCATGCAGGGCGACCGCGAGCGTTGCTTGGAATCGGGTATGAACGATTATCTCACCAAACCGATCAGCACCAAATCGCTGGCCGAATGCCTGTCCATGCACCTCGCCGCCTTGGCCACACCCAACGAAACCCCGGCGGCCATCGACTGGGCGGAGCTGCTGGCGGGCCTTGGCGGCGATGTCCCCCTGGCCAATGAGCTGCTCAGCCAGTTCTGCGGGGAGGCGTCCATTTACTTTGAGCGGGCCTGCGCGGCGCACGCGACGGGCAACACCGCGCTGTTAACCCGCATCTTGCGCAGTCTCAAGGGGGCTGCGGGCAACTTCTCCGCCAAGGGCCTGCATTTCGCCGCCGCCGAGGCCGAGTCCGCCCTGGCTCACGGTCTGGATATGACCCCGCTGTTCGCCGTCCTTGATACGCAAATCAAAGCGGTGCTCGCCGACCATGCGTTGCGCCTCGACACACCGCGTCCCGGTGACGTCAATTCTGACCCCAGATGACCGCCGATTTACCCCAACTCCCCGTCGTTTTTTTAGTGAACGATGATCAGCTGCAGCTGGATTTGCTCACCAGCATGCTCGCGCACCAACCCTGGCGGGTGGTCGCCTGCCGTTCAGCCAACGAGGCGCTGCGGGCGATGTCGCGCAATCTGCCCGCGTTGATCATCACCGACCTGTACATGCCCGACATCGACGGGTGGGCGTTTTGCCGGATGCTGCGCTCGGCCGCCTACAAACGCTTTAACCTGACGCCCATTCTGGTGCTGTCCGGCATTCTCGCCAGTGAGGAGGCCGCTGAAATCGCCGCCGAGCTCGGCGCCACGGATTTTTTCCCGCTGCCGGTCGAAGCCCCGCTTTTACGCGAGCGGGTGCGTATGCTGATCGAAACCCCTCCGCTGACGCCTGCGTGGAAGGTGTTGCTGGCGATGGCTGCCGGCCCCGAGGCCGACGCGGTCCGTGAGGTGTTTGGCGCCCAGGGCTGCGAGGTCAGCCAGGTCGAGGACATCGCGGCTGTCGATGGGGCGCTCGCCCTCGAACCGTGGGAGGCGGTGATCTGTGACCTGGATTTGGCGGATTGCTCAATGGCCTTGGTGCGCATGTGGATTGCGGCCACGCCGCATTCGGCCTTCGTGTTGGTCACGTCCAATCCCGACCCACAGGCGGCGGTCACGTCGATTCGGGCGGGGGCGAGCGTGCACACGCGGCGGCCCTATTCACCCGACTACTTGTTCGGGTTATGCGAACTGGCCCGGCAAAAAAACTCGCTCATCCGCGCGCAACGCCTGCTGGAGCTGCGCACCGTCGAGTTGCGCAACTCGGAGCGGCTGATCCAGTCCATCCTCGATTCGTCCGATCAGGTTTACCTGGTGATCGACCGGAAGGGCCGCGTCGAGATGGCTAACCGTGCGGCGCGCCAAATCGCCGCCGAAATCCTGCCCCACCTGCCTCAAAGCGAAGATGCCGCCGTTGCGCAACTGCCCGCGCTGTTGAGCGACCGCACCCAGCAAAGTCTCGCGCAGGCGATGGTCGGGCAAGTGGTGCATCACGATTCGGCGGTCACTAATGCTGTGGGTGGCCGCCGGCGTTTTATGGTCCGCTACACGCCTTTACCTGACGCCGATGGGCGCACCGTGCGGGTGTGCTTCAATGCCCAGGACATGACCGCGCGTATCGAGGCCGAGGATGCGCTGCGGCTGCGCAACCACGCGCTCAGTTCTATTTCCCAGGGTGTGCTCATCACCGATGCCGACCTCAATGTCACTTACGCCAACGATAGCTTTGTCAGCATGACCGGCTTTAGCCGCAGCGAGATCATCGGCTTGCCGTGCGGCTTTTTACACAGCGAGCGCACCGATGCCGAGGCGCTCGCTGATATCCGCCGCAA
Organism: Rariglobus sp.; assembly: GCA_044338095.1. Lineage (GTDB taxonomy): Bacteria > Verrucomicrobiota > Verrucomicrobiia > Opitutales > Opitutaceae > Rariglobus. The sequence goes on from JBIIMH010000057.1 coordinate 5,917, forward strand.
ACTCGATGCCGGCCTGCCGTTTTCCGGCGAGGTGTTGGATCAGCGTAAAAACGGCGAGTCGTTCTGGAGCGAGCGCTCGCTCACACCGGTCAAGGATGCGCAGGGCACTGTTACCCAGTACGTCGGCGTGCAGCGCGACATCACGGATCGCAAGTGCCAGCAGGACGAACTGCGGTACAGCCAGGCGCGGCTGCAGGCGCTCTTCGACCACTCCAACGACGCCATCATGCTGGTCAATGACTCGGGGCGTTACGTGGAGGTGAATCCGGCCGCCTGCGCGTTGCTCGGTTATAGCCGCGAAGAACTGCTCAAACTCGGGGTCGCCGAGATTTTCAGCAAAAGCGAACACGGCCTGGCCGAGGGCGCGTGGCACGAGTTTTTGGAGACCGGCACCCAAAGCGGTGAATGCTCTCTGCGGCGCAAGGACGGCTCACTCTCGCGCGCCGATTACAGTGCCATTGCGCATATCCAAAACGGGCTGCACCTGACGATTTTCCGCGACGTTTCCGAGAGCCATGCGCTGCAGGCCCAGCTCCTGCGCCAGCAGCGGCTGGAAAGCGTCGGCCGCTTGGCCAGCGGCGTGGCCCACGATCTGAATAATATCCTCACCCCCATCCTTATGGCTCCGGCCATGCTGCGCAGTTTTGTCACCGACGCCGGTGCGCGCATGCTGCTCGAATCGATGGAATCGGGCGCGCGGCGCGGGTCGGCCATCGTCCAGCAATTACTGGCATTTTCACGCGGCGAGGCGGGCGAGAAAGTCCGCCTGGACCTGCAGAAAGTCCTGCGTGAATCGTGCGCGATCATGCGGGAAACCTTTCCCAAGAGCGTCACCGTGGAGGTGGCCCCGGCGACGGGAGATTTTTTCGTCGTGGGCGACCCCAATCAACTCCAGCAAGTGGTGTTGAATCTGGCCTTGAATGCCACCGATGCCATGCCGCGTGGCGGGCGCTTGGTGTTGAGCGTGGAAGGGGTGGAGATTACCCCCGCGGCAGCCGCTCGCGACCCGGAGCTGATTGCGGGCAGGCACGCTGTGTTGACCGTGGTGGATCACGGGGTGGGTATCGCCCCTGAGGTTCTCGACAAAATTTTCGACCCGTTTTTCACCACCAAGCCCTTCGGTCAGGGCAGTGGGCTGGGGCTTTCCGTGGTGCTGGGCATCGTGCGCTCGCATGGCGGTTTTGTCCGGGTGACCAGCCGAGTCGGGGTGGGGACGATTTTCAAAGTGCACCTGCCACTGCAAGCCGGTGCGCTGGCTGTGAGCGCGCCAGCAGTGAAGTTGCCGGCGATCAACCGACTGCCCCCGGCCGGGGCGGGGCGCACGGTGTTGGTCATCGATGATGAGGCCGATGTGCGTGATATCATCCGGCTCACCCTCAGTCATGAGGGTTACCGGGTGATCGGTGCGGCGGGGGCCGATGCGGCCTTTTCGCAGCTGCAAGCGTGTGGCGGGCGGGTGGACCTGATCCTCACCGACCTGTCGATGCCGGGGGTATCCGGGGTGAAGTTCATCGAAATGCTGCACAGTCGCCACCCCGATCAGCGTATCCTGGTGATGACGGGCAACGGGTCCAATTGCTCGGTGGCACCCAAGTTGCGCGATCTGGTGTGCGGGATTTTGCCCAAGCCCTTCGAGGTTTCGACGCTCGTGCTGGCGGTCAACCAGGCCTTGCAAGCACCGGGTCAAGCCAGCGCGTAACGCCATGCCGCTCTCATGTGGCAGGCGCCTCAAAGTTACCCGCTCACTTGAAATTTCATCAGCGTATAAGCTGAAGATGGGTTATGGATTCATGCAATCCCGGCCCGGCAACCCTGGGCAGGCCGGGATGTCAGCGCTACTTTGCGTGCAGGGCTAACCGGATTTGCGCAGCGCTGTAACGGCGGTTCCAGCCAGGATGAGCGCTCCGCCGCAAAGCTCCAGCGCGGTGAAGTGCTCTTGGAAAAACACCGCCCCGCCCAGCGCGATGCCCAGTGGCACGAGCATTTGCATCAGCGACCCTTCGGCCACCGAGAGGTCGCGGAAGGCCTGGGTCATCAGGAGTTGGCCCGCGCTGGCGCACACGCTCGCCACAATAACTACAGCCCACGCCGCCGGGCTGATGACCGTGAGATTGGCGAGGGCGGGGCCCAGACACAGGAGCAGGCCGTAAACACATTGGGCGGCGAAGATCGTCGAGCTGTGTTCGCGCGCGTGCAGTTGGCGAATGGTGACGACGATCCACGCCGCGCCAAATGCGTTGAGCAGCGCAATCAGTTCATAAAAAAACGCGCCGTCTGTCGTGCCGGCAAAGGGATTGGTGAGCAGCCCGAGTCCGAGCAGGGTGAC
>JBIIMH010000058.1:0-8224 GCA_044338095.1 Rariglobus sp.
CGGTCTTGACGGGGTGATTTTGAGCCGCGCCGCCGATCTGGTTGGCTTCATTAACGGCATCGACACGACGGTCTGGAATCCGGCTACCGATCCGCTGATTCCCGAGCATTATTCCGTGGGGAAACTTGCTGGCAAAGCGAAGTGCCGGACTGAGTTGCTTACCCGTGCGGGGTTGGACCCGAAGTTCACGGGCCCGATCTTCGGCATGGTCTGCCGGCTGACCGAGCAGAAGGGAGTTGATCTGCTTTTGGATAACGCGGCCTTTTTCCGCAAAAACGACGTGCGCCTGATCGTGCTCGGCAAGGGGGACAAACAGTTGGAGTCGAGCCTGCGCGAACTCACGGCGTTGGTCCCCACACACGTGGTGTTGTCGAGCCGGGTGGACGAGTCGATGAGCCACCTGATCGAAGCCGGCAGCGATTTCTTTGTGATGCCCTCCCGTTTCGAACCGTGTGGTTTAAATCAGATGTATTCCCAGGCCTACGGGACGATTCCGCTGGTCACGCAAGTGGGCGGCTTGGTCGATACGGTCATCGATATTGATGCCAATCCCACGGCGGGCACTGGCGTGATGTTCAGCCCAAGCGTGGCCGGTTTGGGCAGCGGTTTGACACGAGCGCTCAAGCTATTTGCCGACAAGCAGCATTACACCGAAGTTCAGGCCCGCGGAATGCGCACCGACTTCGGCTGGGCGAAGACGGCGAAGGCCTACGAGGATCTTTATACCGATTCGATTTAGTGGGCTTGGCGCAGGCTGAAGCGGGCGAGCGTAGCGCAGACTTCCAGTCTGCTCCGGCCTGAATGCAGGCTGGAAGCCTGCGCTACTTCTTGCCGGCGTAAAAGTAGTCCGAATAAGCCACGGTCATGTCTTCATCGAGCGACTTCATCCACATGGCGCGCCCGCGAACTTTGACCGACACTTCTTTCAACAACGAGGGCCGGCCGGAATCGGGCCGGGTGTAGGTCATCACGGTGCGCGCCTGCGCAATCTTCACCATGAAAACCGGGGAGAAGGGTTCGGTGCTGGCCAGTTCGATTTTCTCGATGGTCTGCGTGGGGCGATGCAGCGTGTAAGTGACCCGCATAAACGCGGCGGACTGGTCGTCTTTGTCGCCAGTTTTGAGCTGAAAGCGATAAACCCCGAGTTCGGCGCTTTCGCTTAAAATCTCGCAGGTATCGGGGTTGATTTGGTCCTTAACATTGGGGGCGTTTTCATTGGATGAGCGGCGGGCCTTGAGCTCCTTGTATTTGCCAGCCTCCTCCTCGGTTGGGGCGCGCCCGTCCTGCTGCACCAGCGTCCATTGCACCGAGTCGCGTCCTGCGGGGTTAAACTGTTCGACACGACTGTGGGATCTGGCGGTGGAGGTTTGGGTAAACCCCCAGCCGCGCGGGCCCTCGGTGCGGAAATCCTTCAGGGCGGCGGCCAACTCGGCGGGCATGGGGGCGCCCAACAGTCGGCAAGTGACCAAGACGAAAACAAGGAGGAGCGAGAGACGCATGCGCCCGAGAAATGCGAAGCCCGCGCAGCTGGCAACTCAACTCGCTGAGGGCGTTGCAGGGTTTTAGCGTAGCGCAGACTTCTAGTCTGCTCGGTCGATGAAATCGGATCGGAGCAGACTGGAAGTCTGCGCTACTTTTCGGGCCGAGCCGCCGGGTTGGATCCCGCGCGCGCCCAGGAGGACATTAGTCCAGCGCGACGATCTTGTGGGTGACGGGGCCAGCGCGTCCTGGCAGTTGCACGGTCGCGCCCACGCGTTTCCCCACCAATTGGCGCCCGAGCGGTGAAGCCGGCGTGACCACGGTGAAAGCCATGTTGTCCACCTCCGCTTCGAGCCCGCCATTGCGCGGGCCGAGAAAAAAATAGTGCGGCCGACCGCGGGCCTCCAAAGTGATAAACGCTCCAATGCCGGCGGGTGCACCCGTGGGCCAAGCGGCCATATCGAGCCCGTGGTAAAGTGTGAGGGCTTCGACGATTTCGGCGGCTTGGCGGGCTTGGCCCTCGGCCAGATAGGCGGCTTCTTGCCCGCGCATGTCGTATTTGCCCTCGGACTTGCTCTCCTCGCTGGTCGCCTCCTCGCGGGCTTCGTTGGCGGCGCGCGACTGAAGATCGAGCTCGCACTGGAGTTGGGCGACGATCGCGTCGCGGACGGCGGACTTCTGCATTCGGGTTAACGTAGGCAGCGCCATGTTCGTTGCCAGCGAAACTTGCGGCGGTTCACGACAGGTCGGCCTTGCTCAAATCGTGCGGCGGGCGAACAGGTCGGAAAGAAGGTAACGCGCTCCGCTGAGCGCCGAGTCGCTGAGCAAATCGTTGTCAGTAAGAATCGCCTCCAGGCGGAAGCGGCCGCCATTGGTCACGTACAGCTCGATGTTTTGATAGCGGCCGTCGACGATCCACAGCCTCGGCACCAAGCAGGCCGCGAGAATGTTTTTTTTGATCACCGTATCCGGATGTCGGTCACTGTTCTGCAGGACCTCGACGGCGAGGTAGAGGCGCGGGTCGTTGCGCCGAATGAGCGCAAGATCCGGGCGGATTTCAGTATCGGGGCGAAGTTTAACCAGCGAACGACGGCGCAAAAGTTGGAGCGCGGAGTTGTGGGGGAGGTTGTTTGCTACCCAAGAGTGGAGACGGTCACAGAGCAGCTCGTGCGGGCCGTTTATCGGCCCGCGAATCAAGGGACGCCCATCGAGAACTTCTTCATAGGGATCGGCCATGGGACACCTATTTTTTGAGGGCTCGCAACAGAACCAGCAGCGTGACGCTGCCGCCGAGTGCGAAGCCCGCTTGTATTGCGGCGGGGTTGATTTGGCGCAGTACCCACCAGCCAAGGAACGCTCCAGCGGTGGAAACGCCTAGGTTAACCGGAAGAGAACGTTTTGGTCCCTTGCCCACCAACGTGGCAGTGACACCGACAATCACACCGACCACTAACAACGTAATGAAAGTCGGGAGGTTCATGAGCTCAGCCAGCAGCCGGGGCCGGAATGGTTAACTTCTGCCAGAGTACCACGGGGACTTCCTCGGCGCGGCTTTGCGGGCTGTAGCCGCCAGCGGCCAACACAGCAAACCAGGCCTGACCGCCGTCGGGGAGCTTGTCGCGCAGGAGCGCGCCGAGCTGTTTGCGGCGCTGCTGAAAGCAGGAACGAATGAGGAGTTTAACCTCGGGTGCGAAAACAAAGGGCGCGGGTTTTCGCACCAAGTTGAGCAGGTACGACTCGATGTCGGGCCGGGGGTGAAAACACGCCGCCGCGACCTTGTGGCCAGGGGCGATGTCGAAGGCGGATTGCAGGAAAATCGAGATCGCGCCGAAGAGCTTGGTGCCAGGGGAAGCGGCGTAACGTTGCGCGGCTTCCTGCTGGAGCATGAGCACGAGATTTGTTGGCAACGGTCCGGAAAACACGGCGTCCATCCACGGCGTGGAGATGGCGTAAGGCAGGTTGGCGACGACTTTAAAGCCGGCGGCGGCGCGCTCGGCGGGTAGGGCGGCCAGCGGGTGTTCAACCGCATCGCCTTCGAGCAAATGGAATTTGCCCGGGAAACGCGGCCCGAGCGTGGACTCCAGGTAGGCGTGGAGGTGCCGGTCAAATTCGACCGCCCACAGGTCGGCGCCTGCTTCGAGCAGGGCGGTGGTTAAGGTGCCCAGGCCGGGCCCGATTTCGACGAGGGTGTCGCCCGCGCGCACACCGGCCAGTTCGAGGGATTTGTTAACGATGTTGCCATCAACGAGAAAGTTTTGCCCAAGGGCGCGCTTGGGAAAGTGGCCGAGTTGGCCGAGCAGGTCGCGGGTGGCTGAAGGAGAGAGGGGCATGTAAATACGGTGGTCCGCTACCGACTACACATCGGCACGAATGGGTGAATTTTTAGCTGAACTTGAGAGAGAATCAGCGATTTCTGAACTCGCTGATGAGGGCGGCGGTGTCGGGCGCCTTCATGAGGGCCTCGCCGCAAAGGATGGCGTGGGCGCCGGCGGCTTGCACGCGGGCCGCGTCGGCGCCGGTGAAAATGCCGCTTTCGCTCACCGCGATCACGTGCTTGGGAAACAACGGAATGAGCCGTTCGCTCAGGCCGAGGTCGCACTTGAAAATGGCGAGGTCGCGGTTGTTCACGCCGATGATTTTGGCCCCGTGTTTTACGGCGCGCTCCAGTTCGGACTCGTTGTGGATCTCGAAGAGCGCATCGAGGCCGGCGAACTTGGCGGCTTCAAACAACGTGGCGATTTCGTCGTCGTTGAGCGCGCGCACGATGATGAGGATGGCGCTGGCACCGGCTTCGCGTGCCTGCAGCACCTGGATCGGGTGCACCATGAAGTCTTTGCGCAGGCACGGGATGGCCGGGCGGTTCTCGCGGAAAAACGTGGTGACGGAGCTCAGGTCTTCGAGCGTGCCGCCGAAAAATTTCTCGTCGGTGAGAATGGACAGCGCGCTGGCGCCGGCCGCGCGGTAGTTAACCGCTTGGTCGGGCGCGGCAATGCCGGCGGCGATGGCACCGGCGGACGGCGAGCGCCGCTTGATCTCGGCGATGACCGCCAGTTTCCCGTCGTCGCGGCGCAAGGCGGCGGCAAACGACGGCGGTTTGGGTGCCATGGCGTTGAACGCGGCCAGCTCGGGCAGCGAAACCACGCGGATGAGCGGGGCGATTTCTTGACGCTTCCAGGCCATGATCTCGGTGAGTTTGTCGGACATTTGTGCACCACGAAACACACCAAGGTCATGAAAACCAGATTTTTGGTGCGAGGACGGCCCGATTTGAGCGCTAGCGCAGCCCTCCGGTCTGCTCAGGGGCTAATTGGTAGTAACATTTAAAGTGTCGGATCAAAAATCCAAGGCAGGTTGGCCGCGAAAGAATGCAAGGAGCGCAAAGAACAAACCCTGTATTTCTCTGCGTTCTCTGCGAACTTTCGCGGCTAAAAGGCTCGAATTATAGCTTTGATTTTAATGGGGCTCAGGATCCGACACTTTGAATGTTATCAGATCGAATGTAGTGCGGTAATTTATCCCGCATTGGCGTGTGTGAGCAGAATGCGCCCTCACCCTGCGCTGCTGGTGCCGCTCCAGCTGCACGCCCGTAACACGGTGTGATTGGGTTCATTGAAAGCCCTTCTATGTAAAATGAATCTGGGGTCAGCCGCTCAAGTTATGCCTCAACTCGCCGATAATGGGGGGAATCCGGTTACTCCTACGAGCCACAGCCTGCGCGCTACGACCCAAGACCCTGCCTAGCTCCCTACCTATCGACCCCGCCACCCCTGCCATGAAATTCTCCTCACTCACCATCGGGCAACGCGTTGCCCTCGGCTTCTCCTGCATCCTTTTAATCAGCGCCGCCCTCGGTGGTTTTGCCGCCATTAAGATGCTCGTCGGTGCCAAAGGCGCGCACTTCCTCGCCGACGCCGTCGCCCCCCAGGCAGAAGTCACCAGCACCTTGGCCAGCGCTTCGGCTAAAACTCAGTTGGCCGTACGCACCTACGGGTTGACCGGAGACGAGGCCTACCGTGATATCGCGCTCAAGCGTCTCGCCGAGGTCAACACCGCCCTCGATGCCGCCCGCAAACTCGCCGTCGACCAGCCGTCGCTCACCGCGCTACATGACAACGTCATTGCCGCCGACAAGATCCTCGCCGCCTACGTGGTTCAGTTCAAGGCCACCGAGGCCAACTTGACCACGCTCGATAAAATCCGCGCCCAGCTCGACTCCAGCGGCGGCGCGTTTATGACCTCGATCACCACCTTCATCGCGGGTCAGGATAAGAAGCTGGGCGAGGAAATCGCCTCCAACATCGCAGCTGATAAACTCGAGGAGCGCCGGGTCAAACTGTCAGTGGCCAACGAGATCATCGACCATGGCAACACGATCCGCGTGATCACCTTTAAGTCTCAGGCCCTGCGTCAGCCCGAGCTGGTCGAAACAGCCCTGCCGTATTTCGCCCAAATTGAAGCCCTTCGCCAAAAACTCGTGCCGGTCACCCGTGTTTCGGCCAACTTGAAGCAGCTCGAGGTGGTCGGCCAAGCCGCCGCCTCTTACAAGGTCGGCATCGAAGCATTGGTGAAAAACTTCGCCGAGGCACAGACGATCATGAAGGCTCGTACGGCCGCCGCTGCTGAGTTCGACGCCGTGGTCGAGGACGTGCTGCATCGCTCCATCACGCGCACCCTGGAGTACGCCAACACTTCGGCCTCCGGGCTCAGTGCCGCCACTCAGTTGTTAATCGTTGGTGAAATCATCATGGTCGTGATCGGCCTGTTGGCCGCCTTTTTCATCATCCGCGGCGTCAACCGCGCCCTCACCCAGACTGCCGAGTCCCTTTCGCAGGGTTCACTGCAAGTTGCCGCCGCCGCCGGCCAGGTTTCCTCCGCCAGCCAGTCCCTCGCCGAGGGGTCCAGCGAACAGGCCGCCTCGCTTGAGGAAATCAGTTCCTCGATTGAAGAGCTCGCCAGCATGACCAAGCGCAACGCCGAGAACGCCCAATCGGGTAAAACCTCCGCCGGCCAGGCCCGCAACGCAGCCGAAGCCGGCGCCGCCGAAATGGAGCGCATGCAGTCGGCGATGAACGCCATCCAGCAGTCGTCCAATGACATTTCCAAAATCATCAAGACGATCGACGAAATCGCCTTCCAGACCAACATCCTGGCGCTCAACGCCGCGGTCGAGGCCGCCCGTGCCGGCGAGTCCGGTGCCGGGTTTGCCGTGGTGGCCGACGAGGTGCGCTCGCTCGCCCAGCGCTCGGCCCTCGCGGCCAAGGAAACCGCCGACAAGATCGCCGACGCCTGCACCCGCAGCACCCAGGGCGTCGAGCTCTCGGTTAAAGTCTCCGCCGGCCTGCAGCAGATCTTGGAAAAGAGCCGCGAGGTTGACCGCTTGGTGACCGAGGTGGCGACCGCCTCCAACGAGCAGAGCGAGGGCATTTCCCAGATCAACACCGCCGTCAGTCAGATGGACAAAGTCACGCAATCCAACGCGGCGAACGCGGAGGAGACCGCCTCGGCGGCTGAGGAGCTCAACGCCCAGTCCGAAGAGCTGCGCAACGCCGCCGCGCAATTGGCCGCACTGGTCGGTGTGAAAGAGGGTGCCAGCGTGAGCCACGGCTCTGCGCATGCGACCGCCAAAGTTACGCACCACGTCCATCACCACGCGCCGACCAAACATGAGGAACACGCCGCGCACCACGCGCCGTCCAAACACGAGTCGCATGGCACAGGTGCCTCAGCGGGTAAATCGGGTCATCACCCCTCGGCAAAGCACGCCGCTGCGCATGCCGACAGCCACGCCCAAGGTGGCGGCCATTCGGGTAACGATCACCTGAGTTTCCGCGACTAAAGCCCCATTCGCGTACAAGGTAAGCTAAATTCAGCTGGTTCCTGGGTTAGCGGCAACCTTCGGGCATACGCCTTGAGCTCACGCTCAAGGCCACGAGGACGTTGTTCGCGAAGCGTGTGGCCTTGAGCGTGAGCTCAAGGCGGGGGCAAAAAGCAGTACCCTCCAGTGTCACCTAATAGGTGACACTTTCCGCCGGACGCGGGTTCTAGCACCTCGACCGCTAAGAATTGCCGCCCACTTTTTTAAGCGGGCGGTTTAATTTAAAAAAATCTGTGCCGATAGCAGCGGCAGCCCCCTCCGACGGCCTTCCGCATTCATTTTTAAAAACGTTAACGAAAGCCTGAAAATCCCATGACTAAACTACACCTCTGCACTGCACTCTTCACGGGTCTGGCCTTGTTCGGCTTGACCGCTCACGCCCAGGACGCGCTCCGGGTCAATGGAGCCAACGCCATTTGGGCACCGTTGAATAAAAACCTGGCCGCTCTCGAAGCCGCCACCGGCACTAAGGTCGCCTTTGTTCCCAACACTGCCGGACGCGGTCTCGCCGACCTCGCCGAGGGCAAGTGTGACATCGCCATGGTCACCGCGTCGGTCACCGGCGCGGCCGAGGCCGCCAATCAGGAAAAACCCGGCGCGGTTGCGGATGTTGCCGTGTTTAAATCCGAGGAAATCGGTACCGAATCCATCGTGTTTGTCGTCAACAAGGCCAACTCCACCGCCAAGCTGACCCAGGCGCAGGTGAAGGACCTGTTGACCGGTAAAATCACCAATTGGAAAGACGTCGGTGGCGGCGATCTGCCGGTCGTTTTGGTGCGTGTAGGCATCACTGCTGGCCCTCACATGGCCATCGAAAAAGACATCCTTCAGGGTGCCAAAATCCCCGCCACCGCAAAAGCGATGAAGGGG
>JBIIMH010000059.1:0-8175 GCA_044338095.1 Rariglobus sp.
GCTGGTCGAGGTCGAGGGCGGTGAGGATTTGGCCGCGCAGGTGAATGAGCCCGCGCACGGTGAGCGGAGCGCGGTCAACTGGGGTAATCGCCGGCTGGCGGAGAATTTCGCGCACCCACAGCAGGTCACACGCGTACCACCGGCCTTGGGTTTTAAAGGTGAGTAATTGGGTTGGGGCGGACATGGGGCGATCTAGGAGGTGGGTCTATAGTGCGGAAATCAGCTGTCAGCAGACGGGCGGGATGAAGTAAAAGAAGTTAAAGAAAGGGCCTGAGCGGTAAGCGCGCCCCCCTGTATTCGGCTCATTTGGCCGTTAATTTAGAAAAAAAATGGGCGCATTCCTCATTTTTTGTGGGGCTTAGGAGGATTAACTTCGAAGCAGGTCAGGGCTTTGCAGCTACGCCCGCCCCCCCGCGTAATCGTTCTCGTTCCCTTAATCCTACTCGTTCTCCGGCTCGTTCCCGTGGCTCTGTTCTGAAAAAGTAGCGCAGACTTACCAGTCTGCTTCAGCCGCTTGCCGGAGCTGAGCCGAAGCAGACTGGAAGTCTGCGCTACTCTCTGAATCGGACGACGACGGAGGTCGCCCCCCCTCAATCCCCACTCCCCGCCGACCCACGCGCCCCCTCCGATAGGTCGCCCAACAAATTGCGTTGCCGCGTCCGCCTCCCTGCCTATGAACCTAGCCACTTCCACCATGTATCAGGTCACCTTTTCCGAACAGAGCATGCTGGAGCTGAACAAGCTCGATAAACTCCAGCAGCTCGAAGCCATCGAACCCATCAGCTCGCTTAAACCCGCCGATCTTGAGCATCCGCGTGAACCGCTGGGCCGCTTTTCCCGCTCTGGCCTGTCCCTCTACCGCCTGCGCAGCGGCGACCACCGGTTCTATTTTGACCTCAAGGCAAGCGACACCATTCACGTTCTCTACATACTGCACCGCAACTCTTTAGAGGATTTCCTCATGCGCAACAAGTTGCCTGTTACCGAGCACCAATTGGTCGAGCAGGATTCCAAATTTTGGAAATACCTGGAGTCGCTCACCAAAAAGTAAGCCCTCCGCTTCCCATGGCCGATCACCTCCCCCACTTGAACGATCCCGACGCCGATCCCACCCCGTCGCTCGAACAAGCCAGTCGTATTTATTTCCTGCCGAACTTGATGACCGCCGGCAACCTGTTCTGCGGGTTTGCCGCCTGCTTGAAATGCATTGAGGCGAATTTTATAACGAGAAAAGTCGCCGATCTGGTGACGGAAATCCCTCCCGAGGCCATCGCCCACTACCGTGTAGCTGTATGGTATATCTTCGCCGCCATGGCGTTTGACGCCCTCGACGGTCGTTTGGCCCGCATGGGTGGCCGCGAATCCCTGTTTGGCGCTGAATTCGATTCCCTCGCCGACATCGTCTCCTTCGGCCTGGCCCCGGCCTTGATGGTGTTTTTCTTGATCGTTCGCCCCGCTGCCGGCGACCAAACCTTACTCAGTGTCGGCGGCCTGATCGGTTTCATCTACCTGCTCTGCGCGGCGATGCGGCTGGCGCGTTTCAACGTCATCACCCACCCGTTGTTACAACGTCCTGGAATGAAGCCCACCAGCAAGGATTTCGTCGGGCTGCCCGTGCCCGCGGCCGCCGGCACCATCGGCGCCCTCATGCTTTTTATGCTCAACCTTATTGAGCATGATAAATCACTACAATTCATGGCTTTCGGATTGCCGCTGCTACTGCTTTTGGTCGCCATCCTGATGGTCAGCACCGTGCGGTATCCCAGTGGCAAGCAGATCGACCTGCGCACCAAGACCAAGTTAACCACACTGATCATGTACATCGCCGTAGCTGCTGCGGTCGTGCATTTTAAGGAATACGCCATGTTCTTTATATGTCTCGGCTACATCTTTTTCGGGCTCTTCCGCCACTGGCGCCGCCACGGGTTGATGAAGCATGCCCCATTGGTGTGAGTAGCCTTGAGCCCAACTGACCAATAACCGGCCAATAACTTCGCCCCTGTGGATAACCCCTCGCTTATTAGTCGCCTTGCCGAAGGTTTTTCACGGTGCCGCAGACCTGCTTTTACCACCCATAGTTCCCCGGTTATACCAGTTATTCGCAGACCATAATAAGACGGATAACATATATCATTGAACTAGGTATATTTTATCCTTTGTTAACTTCCCCTTTATCGCGTTTCCACGCACCTCTCTTTCCATGAAATTCAAGATCAACCGCGATCACTTCAGCAATGGCCTCGCCCAGGTCCTCAATGTCGTCGGCTCCAAGGCAACTATGCCCATCTTGAGCAACGTGTTGATTGAGGCTGAGAAGGACTACATTTGCCTGACCACCACCAATCTCGATCTCGGCATTCGCTGTAAGATCAAAGCCGAGGTCAAAGAGGGCGGCTCGGTGACCCTGCCGGTCAAACGGCTCGCCACCATCGTGCGCGAACTTCCCAACATCGACGTCACCTTCGACTCCACGCCCAACCACCAGGTTAAGCTCAGCTCGGGCGGTTCCACCTTCAAAATCGTCGGTATCGGCAAAGAAGAGTTCCCGCCCCTGCCCGAGTTCGGCGATGAGAAGAACTTCACCCTCGAGCAGGCCGAGCTCACCTCGATGCTCAAGAGCGTCTCCTACGCCCAGTCCAGCGACGAGACCCGTTACATCCTCAACGGCGTTTATTTTAACTTCCGTGATGGAAAATTGAACCTGGTGGCCACCGATGGCCGCCGCCTAGCGCTCATTTCCAAGGATCTGGAGGTTCTGCCAGAGAATGCTGGAAGCATCATCCTGCCCGCTAAGACGGTTTCCGAGCTCACCCGCATGCTCGACAAGGGGGAGAAGCTTAAAATCGCATTTAATGACCGCCGCGCCTCCTTCCAGATCAACACCGATAAAGACTCCAGCGGTCTGGTCGACTCGATCTACCTTTATTCCAAGGTCGTTGAGGGCAATTACCCTAATTATCAGCAGGTCATCCCCAAGGAGACTCACCAGCGCATCAAGTTGGAGCGCGAGTTGTTCCTTGAGTGTGTGCACCGCGCCGCCCTGGTGACCTCGGAAAAGTCCAACTCGGTGAAGATCAAACTCACCAGCAACCTCTTGGAAGTCACTGCGCAAAGCCCTGATTTCGGCGAGGCGCACGAATCCATGGCGATCGCCTACAGTGGTCCAGATTTGCAAGTTGCTTTTAATCCAGCGTTTGTGATTGACCCACTCAAGGCTCTGACGAAGGACGAAGTCTTCTTCGAGTTGAAGGACGAAGTGAGCCCCGGGGTGTTCAAAACGCTGGAAAACTTTATCTGTGTGATCATGCCTGTGCGGTTGTAAAAGGGTGTCACGACAACGAGTGTTTCTGAAGGCCCGACGAGACCCGTCGGGCTTTCTTGTTCTTAAGCCCCTCCATTTTTCAGAAGTAGCGCAGGTTTCCCAACCTGCATCTGTCCCGGAGCAGACTGGAAGTCTGCGCTACTTCAATTTTGAGCCTATTTTCCATGATTTCTGATTACGCACTGCTGACGGCTATCATTCTCTCCTTGGTGTTGTTACAACTTAATCAGCGCCAAGGTTTGCCCGCGCTGGCGATTATCAACCGCTGGTTGCGCTGGTTTATTTTCGCCTTTGGTGGTGCGACCATTGTCGCTGACATGGGCTGGACCGACCGCTCTTTTGCCGTGCTTGTGACCGGCTTTTTCCTTGTCTGGTTTTTACTGGAGACCGTTTACAACTGGCTGGCGATTCACGCGTTGAGTGTGAGCCCGATGCCGCTTTTCCCGCGCTTTTCGGCAAATCAAAGTGGCGAGGAATGGCCCACGGTTGAGCGGTTTATAAAATTACGTGAGTGGTTGCGCGCAAATGGTTTTAAGCAAGTTCAAGCGCTCAAGGCCGAAGTCGGCTCCAGCATTTTTTTACGCGTGTGTGTGTACCAGGACGCCGATGCCGGAGTGCGCCTCCAGATCACCTTTTTGCCGCAAGGTAATGGGGTGATGACGGCCTGTTTCAGCCTTTCAACGAACACCGTCAGTGGGTGCCGGTATGTGACCGATAACCTGCACATCCCTTTTGGTGGTTTTTACCCCGAAAACTGGCTGCTTTCGCGTCATCCGTGGCGACGTTCGCTTGCTGGGCTGGTGAAAACCCACCGCGAGCGCCTGGCCCGCGGCAACGAGCAAATCGTGCCTTGGACGAGTGACCCGCTCACCGACTTGAACGGGCAGCAGCGCGAGTTGGAGAAAATCAACACCGAGCTCGGCTTTCTATTTCCGCAGGCTGACCGCGAGGAATTCGGCAAGATCAGCCACGAAGGACGTTATCGGGTGTGGAAAGAGTACTGGATGCTGAGCTATTTCGGCAAAAGCGTGCATAACTAAGCCCCAAGGGCCGCAAGGGGCAAAAGGCACACAAGAATCACCTTATACCCATTACTCAGCTATTCACCTTTTAACGCAAAGACGCTAAGGCGCGAAGTATGAGATAACCCATTCTGCGGAAATGCTTTCTTTTCGCCTCTGCGACTTTGCGTTAAAGAATCGGTTTGGTTGCTAAAGAGTATTACTGTTTGAACGGCGCATCGTAGCCGATTTGCAGCTCGCCGTTGCCAACGGTCCGCCGACCTACCGCCAAATCCCCCGGACTGGCCCAGTCGCACTTACCGGTAACTTCGTCGCCATGCACATAGGCGACGAACTCCAGCTTGGGCCCGCCTTCACTCGACGCCCAGTACTCCACGAGCCCTTCCCCCGTGAGCACGGGTTGACCACCAACACTTTGCAGCGGGAAATCCACCAACCCCTCCAGCGCGCGCGCGACCAGTTCGCTGCACAACAGCTTATCCGCGTGGGCAAAATCGAAATCATAGTCGTAGGGTTTGCCCACCTGCTCAAAAGCCCGCGCCACCATCTCCAGGCGCTGGACCGGACGCAGCTTGGGGCGCAGCACCGCCACCGAATCCGCCTCGCCGATCGTGCTTTCAAGCGAGGTCAACCTGACGCCATTTCCGTCCACGCTGATGACCGCCGCGTGGTGTCCGCTGGCGTCGGGGGTGGTGAGTTGTTCCAAGTGCCGCTGGACGCGTATGTCTTGGTCGAGCGCGCTTTGCTCCAAAAGCCCGGTCGTGCCGACGTAAAGCGCCAGTTGCGACCACGCGCCGGGCAGGTGTCCGGCGGCGCGATAGCCGTTGGCCTTGATGAGCAGGATGTCGCCGGGCTGGATAAACGGCCGCAGTTTTTCCACCCATTTCGGGGTGATTAACCCCTTGCCGTGCTTAGGTTCGCGCGGTGCCAGCGGCGCGAACAATTCCGCCCTCGCAGCGTCGTCGAGCCGCAGGTTCCAACGGGTGGCGAGGTCATTGGCGGCGGTCGCGGCGGTTAACTGCAAGGTCCGCGCCCGCAGTCGGCTGGTTTCATCGCCAAGACGGGCGTGATTTTGGTGGCACCAAGCCAGGCGTCGTAAGGTGGTGTGGTAACGCAGGACGCGCGCTTGGCGTTGCAGCGGGGCCAGCGGTGTTGAAGCGGTGGCCGAAGTTGATTCGGTGGAACTGGCGGTGGTCGCTGGAGTCGACGGAGCCGCGGCTTCCGCGGTGTTCAAGGCCGCCAGTTCGGCGAGCAGCACGGACAGGCTTTGTTCGTCGGCGGTTAATGTTTCCTCCAATTGGGCGGGAGTGAGCCGGGAAAAATCAGGGGCGTTGCCTCGTAAGAACTCGATCGGGGAAACATAAATGAGGGCGGCCGCGCAGCTCGCCACCACCAGCAAACTGGTTGCGCCCAAGGCCTGCGTCACCGCGCCCGGCAGCGGATATCGAACTCGCAGTCGCTGCCGAAGCTGGGTTTGGCCCAAAGCCAGCAGTCCGCCGAACAGCAGCAAACCGGCCCAGACGACCGCCACCCACATCTGGCAATAGTCGCGCACCCAATACGTGGAAAACCAGCACCAAAAACCATAAACGGGCAGGCCCCAGAGCAGCCGGTTGAGCCCCGGGGAAAAGTCGCCCGGGGCCGGAATCCACCCGGTCAGGGCGCGTATCGCCAGCCACGGGGCGAGTTGGCCGAGGATGCCGAACAGCGTGAGGATCAGGCGCAGCCAAAGAACAGGGCAGAGGCGCTCCGCAGCGCGTTTGAGGCCCGCAAGGCGGCGCACGAGAAACCAGGCGATCGGGTGGGTGGGTTTGGGCTTGGCCATGAAATGGGGTAAATGAGTGACTCGGGGAAAGCTGGGGACTCGGGGGCTCATAAAAAGTAGCGCAGACTTCCAGTCTGCCTCCGACACGAAAACTACCACGCCTTATCGGCAGACTCAAAGGTTGGGCTACTTTTCCAGTGTTTTTAGGTAGGCGACCCACTCGGCGAGCACGGTTTCGGCCACGGCGCTTTGCACCGAGGTGCGGTTGAGGCCGGCGCACACCACCCGGCCTGTCACCACCCGCCAGCGCCTCGGGCTCACGCGGTGGGTGATCGCCCAATAGGCAAACGCCTCGGCCACGCCCTGCGCCTTCGTCGGTTCGGCGTAGCCCGTGGTGGCGACCGCCATGTCGGCCCCGAACAAGCGAACCGCCCCTTGCGCCATTTGCGTGGCGACGGCGGCCGACACGCCGTTAACCGGGGTCGCGGCGGCGCGTTTTACCCCGAGGAGTTTAACCTTTTGGTCGATGCTGTAGGCGGTGATTCCGCCGAGGAAAAAACCGGACGCGCCGGGCACGGCGGTGATCGCGGCCTGGACGCGGCCACCGGTCAGGCTCTCGGCCACCGCCAGGCGCAGGGCCGGCTGGTGGCTTAAGCAGAGGGTTTTGAGCTCACGGGCGAGGGCGGTGGACATGGGTGGATGGGGGTGAGTTTCGGAAGTGGCATGGGCGTCCCCGCTCATGCGGTTCGACTCGTTCTCGTTGTCTTGTTTGGGGGATTGGAATGGTTCGAACCGATTCGAGAACGAGTAAGCGAACAATTATCAGGGGAGCCGAGGCGGAGGCTTATATCGCCGGGGTGGCGCGGCGCAGCTTGGCCAGGCGCTTGCGCAGGCGCCAGCGGTGGCTTTTGGCCACGATGTAACCGACGCACTTCGGTGAACCGCACAGGCAGGGGTGCTGCCGCCAGTTCTCCACGTCGAAGCCGTAGTCGAAGGAAAGTTCCTCGCCTGCGGCGATGTCGCGGCGCGCGCAGATCCAGATGCGCCCGCGGACTTTTTCGCTTTGGCAATTCGGCTCGCAGGAGTGGTTGATCAACCGCGCGGTGTTCCACTCCATGTGGCCGTCGAGGTCGTGGCGCTGGTTGATCTCGAAAATGTAAACGCACCCGTCGCCGCCCTCGGCTTCGCGTGCCGCACGGGCGGCATCGCGCCGCTCGGATTCGGCCTTGGTGATGCGTTCGCCCTCATATTCCATGATGCGCGTGCCGGAGGGAATATCGCGGCTGGCCCGAATGCCCTGACCGTGTATCGGCGACTGCCATACGTGCGCCCATTCCGAGGTCGTGGCGGCGCGAACCGGGGCGGCCGGTTTCGCGGCGGCACGTTTCTTTTTGGCGCGCGTGGAGGGCACGGCGGGCGCGGAAAGCGGGGGCTTTTTTTTGCTCATGTCGTCAGTTCCAGTCCCACGGGACAGTGGTCGCTGCCCATGACTTCGGGGGAGATCCAGGCGCGTTTGAGGCGCGGTTGCAGCGCGTTTGAGGCGAGGAAGTAGTCGATGCGCCAGCCGATGTTGCGCGGCCGGGCTCCGGCGCGGTACGTCCACCACGAGTAGTGCCCGGGGCCTTTTTCAAAATGACGGAAGGTATCGATAAAACCCGCTTTGAGGCAGGCGCGAAACCCGTCGCGCTCCTCGTCGCTGAAGCCGGGATTGCCGACGTTTTCCTTGGGGCGGGCCAGGTCGATGGGTTCGTGGGCGACGTTGAGGTCGCCGCAGACGATCACCGGCTTGGTTTTTTCCAGGGTGCGCAGGTGGGCGAGGAAGTCGCGGTCCCAGCGCTGGCGGTACGGCAGGCGCGCGAGCTCGTTTTGGGCGTTGGGAACGTACACGTTGACCAGATGGAAGTCGGCGAACTCCGCGGTGATCACGCGGCCCTCCTGATCGTGCTCCTCGATGCCGATGCCGTAGGCGACGGCGAGCGGGGCGTGGCGGGTGAAAATCGCCGTGCCGCTGTAGCCTTTTTTCACCGCGCTGTTCCAAAACACGGAATAGCCCGCGGGCCACTCGA
>JBIIMH010000060.1:0-8165 GCA_044338095.1 Rariglobus sp.
GATTCTGCGCTGAAGGGGCTCGGCTTCGGCTTGGCGGCCGGAACCGGCAATTACACCGGTTCTGCTCCTGGCATTGCTTACAGGACCGACGGTCAGCAGACGTTCTTTGCCTACGAGACGGCGTCTCGAACGCAAACACCGGCTAACACGACTCAATCGGTTGGTCGTTCGCTCACGGTGTCACCTCAGGCCTATTACTACACAGGCCCGCTCGGTATCTTGGCTGAGTACGTTTCCGCAACGAGTGAACTGGCCCGTGGGACCAACTCCCGTGAGATCACCAACACCGCCTATAACCTTTCGGTCGGTTATGTGCTGACGGGCGAGGATGCCAGCTACACCGGCGTCACGCCCAAGGAGAGCTTCAAGCCCTCGGCCGACACCTGGGGGGCGTTTGAAGTGGTGGGCCGCGTCGCCCAATTGGATGTCGACAACAATGTCTTTACGGGTGGAACAGCCCTCGCCAATCCGGCCTCGAATGCCACCAAAGTCTCCGCTTACGGTGCCGGCCTGAACTGGTACCTTTCGAAGGCGGTGCGCGCCAACTTTGACGTCACGCAAAATAAGTTCGATTTCCAGGGCGCACGTCCGTCGACGGGCGTACTCTCCGCCGACGAACTCGTGTTCAGCACGCGCGTTCAGGTTTCCTTCTAATCTAAACCCACCGGGGGCGCGATCCACGTCGGGCCTCCTCTTTAAAAAAACACCATTACGATTCTGGTTATGAAAATTAAACACCTTTTCGCCCTCCTCGCCGCCGTCGCCCTCGCCGGCACTGCATTAGCCAAAGACATTGAGCTGCTCAACGTCTCCTACGATCCCACTCGTGAGCTCTACGTCGATTACAACGCCGCCTTCGCCAAATACTGGAAGGCAAAGACCGGTGACACCGTTATCATCAAGCAGTCCCACGGCGGCTCCGGCAAACAGGCCCGCTCGGTGATCGACGGCCTGCGCGCCGACGTCGTCACCCTGGCCCTGGCCAACGACGTCAACGCGCTCCATAGAAACGGCAACCTCGTCCCTGCCAACTGGCAGCAACGCCTGCCGCACGACTCCGCGCCCTACACCAGCACCATCGTGTTACTAGTTCGCAAGAGCTCGCCGTTCTACGGCAAAATCAAGGACTGGTCGGATCTGGCCCAGCCCGGCGTCGCCGTGATCACGCCCAATCCGAAGACCTCCGGCGGTGCGCAGTGGAACTACCTGGCTGCCTGGGAATACGGCCGTCGCACCTATGGCAGCGATGAAAAGGCCAAGGAGTTTGTCGCCAAGATCTATAAAAACGTGCCCGTGCTCGATGCCGGTGCCCGTGGCTCCACCACGACCTTCGCGCAGCGCGGCATCGGCGACGTGTTCATCTCGTGGGAAAACGAGGCGTTCCTGGCCATCAAAGAGTTTGGTACCGACAAGTTCGAGATCGTCGTGCCCTCCGTGAGCATCCTCGCCCAGCCCTCGGTTAGCATCGTGGACCGGGTGGTGAAACGGAAGGGCACCGAGGTGGTCGCCAAGGCTTATTTGGAGTACCTCTACTCCGACGAGGCCCAGGACATCATCGGCAAGCACTACTACCGCCCGACCTCCGAAAAGGCCAAGGCCAAGTACGCGAGCAGTTTCCCTAAACTGGAGCTGTTCACCATCGACGAGGCCTTCGGTGGCTGGGCCAAAGCCGCCGCTACCCACTTCGCCGACAACGGCACCTTCGACCAGATCTACCTCAAGAAGTAAGTGTGCTTGCGCACCGCGCGGAAGTCGTCTCCGGCCACGTTCACGAGGGCACGCCGGTTACGCGCTTCCGCGCTCAATTCATCATTTACAAAAACAACTAATACCATGAGCAGCCCTCGCACGTCCCTCATCTCCCGCCGCGCCGAAGCCGCCTACGCTCCGGCCATTCACGCGCCCCTTTCGCCGTCAATCGAGTTCAACGAACGCCTCACCCGGCTCTACGCGTTGGCGCAGGGTTCGCCCTACGTCTTTTCGTCGCCGTTGGTGCCTCTTTTCCGCCATGCGTTTCACTACCATGTGCCCCGCTTCGTTTATTTCGGACCGCACACCTCGGATCACTCGCTGCGGCTGGCGATCCATGCCGGCTTTGATTCGGCCGATCTGCGCGGCACCTTGGCTTTGCTTCATTTCGTTGAACGCCTGGCGCTTACCGCCGAGCTCGGCCACGGGCTAGACCTGTCGGTTTTCCCCCTGGTCGATGTGAACGGGCTGCTGGGGCAAACTTCGCAGGCGCTCGCCGAGCGTTCGTGGACCGAGCCAGGGGTGCCGGAAATCGACCTGCTGGCGCGCGACGTGCGCAGCCGAGCCTACCACGGTTTTATTCGTATCGAGACCACGCCCGGTGACGATGATGCCGTCACGGTTCGCCTGCGCGGTCAGTTCGCCGAAGGGCTGGGTGTGGAGCTACTCGATTCTGCTGATCTGGCCCCGTGGTCGGTACGCTGGACGGCCGATGCGTTCGGTACGGCGCCCACCGACGGGCCGTTGGCGTTGAGCGACGATCTGCCCTATGCGCCGTTCGAGCTGACGCTCGGCCTGCCCGCGGCTTGGTCGGCGGAGCTGCACCGTGAAGCCGTCACCGCGATCCTGAAAAAGTTTATCCAGCGCCACCTCGCTTATCTGGCTTACGGCCAACACCTCTAAACCACCGTCGCCGTGTCGTCTGTTATTGCCCAGTCTCGATTTAGCCCCCGCGCCGTGGTTTCCCCGGTCAGCGACCTGCTGGCGCCGTTGTTGGAGTTGGCGGGGCGTTGCCCGGCGCTGGAGGCCGGGGTGGCGGGCCGGTTTGCCTCGCAGGACCGCGACTACCCGTTGCACCGTTTTCGTTTCTGCGGACCCAAGGCAGAGCACGACCCGCTGCGAATCGGCCTGTTTGCCGGGCTGCACGGCGACGAACCGGCCGGGGCCGAGGCACTGGTGCGCTGGTTACACGAGTTGGCAGAAGAGCCTTGGCGGGCGACGGGTTACGAGTTGACCGTTTTCCCAGTGTGCAATCCGACCGGCTACGAGGATAACACGCGCCATAACCGTGCCGGGCTCGATCTGAACCGGCAATTCTGGCGGCGCTCCGCTCAGCCGGAGGTTGCGCTGCTCGAACGCGAGATCACGGCGGGTAAGTTCGATGGCCTGATTTCGCTGCATTCCGATGACACCAGTGAAGGGCTGTACGGCTATACGCATGGGCGGCTGCTCAACGAAGCGCTGCTCAAACCGGCGTTGCGCGCATCGGAACGGGTGCTGCCGCGCAACAGCTCGGCCCAGATCGATGGTTTTGCTGCGAGCGAAGGCTTGATCCAGCGTTGCTTTGAAGGCGTGCTATCGGCTCCTTCGCACCAACGCCCGCAACCTTTCGATCTTATCTTTGAAACTCCGGCCCTTGCGCCGCTCGAATCCCAAGTTCACGCCACCCTGCTCGCCATCGAAACTGTCCTCGTCGAATACCGCGTTTTCCTCGCCCATTCCATCAACCTTTGATGTCCACCCGTTCCTCACGTTCCATCCTGCCCGGCTTCGGCCTCTCGCTTGGCTTCACGGTCGCCTACCTGAGCCTGATCGTGCTGCTGCCGCTGTCGGCCGTTTTCATTAAAACCTCGGGCATGACGCTGGCGGAGTTTTGGGAATCGGTGAGTTCGCCCCTGGTGGTGTCGGCCTACAAGGTTACCTTTTTTGCGTCGCTGGCGGCCTCGCTGGTTAACTCCTTTTTTGGGCTGATCGTGGCGTGGGTGCTGGTGCGGTATTCGTTCCCCGGTAAGCGGGTGGTGGATGCGCTGGTGGATCTGCCCTTTGCGCTGCCCACGGCGGTGGCGGGTATCGCGCTGACCACGATTTATGCGCCCACCGGCTGGATCGGCCGCTGGCTGGCACCCCACGATATCCAGATCGCCTACACGCCCTTGGGTGTTTTTGTGGCCCTGACCTTCATCGGTTTGCCCTTCGTGGTGCGTACGCTTCAGCCGGTCATTGAGGAGCTGGAGCCGGAGTTCGAGGAAGCCTCGGCCACCCTCGGTGCCAGCCGCTTCCAGACCGTGTTTAAGGTGATCCTCCCTCAATTGGTTCCGGCGCTCATCGCCGGCACCGCCATGGCGTTTGCCCGCTCGCTGGGTGAATACGGCTCGGTGGTTTTTATCGGCGCGAATTTGCCCATGAAAACCCAGATCGTGCCCCATGTGATCATCGAAAAACTGGAGCAATACGACTACAATGGCGCCACCGCCATTGCCACCGTAATGCTCGTCTCTTCCTTCGTTTTATTACTGTTGATTAACCTTTTGCAGAAGTGGAGCCGTCGCTACAACAAGATCTAGGCGAGGAGCCGAGCAATGGCCAATGGCCAATGGCCAATGACCAATGACCAAGACTCGATGACCAATGACCAATGACCAAGACTCGATGACCAATAACCAATCATGAAATGCCCAACTTCAACCAGCCGCCCCCTCCTCACTACGGATTTGGCATTGGTCATTGAGCATTGGTCATTGAGCATTGGTCCTTGGTCCTTGGTCATTGGCCATTGGTAATTGGATTTTCCTCCTCCCTTCCCGCATGTCCTCCATCGTCACTCATCTCCATAAACCCGGTTCCTCGCGCGGCCACGCCTCGCGCGTGACGCAGGATGCCCCGTGGGTGCGTTGGTCGCTCACGACCGTGGCGCTGCTGTTCCTGTTCAGTTTTGTGCTGCTGCCGCTCACCGCCGTGTTTGCCGAGGGGTTGCGCAAGGGCGTGGTTTTGTTTTTCCAAGCCTTGGTTGATACCGACGCGTTGGCGGCCATCAAACTCACCTTGCTCACCGCCGTCATCGCGGTGCCCGCCAACGTCGTCTTCGGCGTGGCGGCGGCTTGGTGTATCACCAAGTTCAGTTTCCCCGGTAAAAGCGTGCTCGTCACCCTCATCGACCTGCCCTTCGCCGTTTCGCCGGTCATCGCCGGCATGATTTTTGTGCTCCTGTTTGGGCTCCAGGGCTGGTTGGGCCAGTACCTGAACGCCGAAAACGTCTGGTTCCCGTGGCTCCAGCAGTGGCTTTATCAGCAGGATTTCCAGATCATCTACGCCACTCCTGGCATCATCCTGGCCACCATTTTTATCACCTTCCCGTTTGTCGCCCGTGAACTCATTCCGCTGATGCAGGCCCAGGGGACCGACGAGGAATACGCCGCGGTTACTCTTGGTGCCAACGGCTGGCAGACCTTCTGGCGCGTCACCTTGCCCAACATTAAGTGGGGGCTTTTCTACGGCGTTGTGCTGTGTAACGCCCGTGCGATGGGCGAGTTCGGTGCCGTGTCGGTGGTTTCCGGCCACATCCGTGGCGAGACTAACACCATGCCGCTGCACGTCGAAATTTTGTACAACGAATACCATTTCTCGGCCGCCTTCGCCGTCGCCTCGCTCTTGGCGCTGCTCGCCATCGTCACCCTCGTTTTGAAATCCGTCATCGAGTGGCGCAACAACCGCGTCTGAGCCGGACATCAGAGCATCAGACATCAAACATCACAGATTCCGACTTTCCGCCGATCCCGCATGAGCATCACTGCCAAAAACATCAAAAAAACCTTCGGGGCCTACAAGGCGCTCGACGGCGTTAACCTGAACGTGCCCGCAGGCAAACTGGTTGCACTGCTCGGCCCGTCCGGCTCCGGCAAAACCACACTGTTACGCATCATCGCCGGGCTGGAGTTTGCCGACGAGGGCAGCGGCCAGATCGGCTTTCACGGCGAGGACGTCACCAACGTGCCCGCCGGCAAGCGCGGCGTCGGTTTTGTGTTTCAGCACTACGCCCTGTTCCGCCACATGACCGTGGCACAGAACATCGCCTTCGGCCTGAACGTGCGCAAACGCGCCGAGCGACCCTCCAAGTCCGAGATCGCTGACAGGGTGAACAAGCTGCTCAAGCTCGTCCAGCTCGACAACCTTGGCCAGCGTTTCCCCTCGCAGCTCTCCGGCGGCCAGCGCCAGCGCGTCGCCCTGGCCCGCGCCCTCGCGGTGGAGCCCAAGGTCCTGCTGCTCGACGAGCCGTTCGGCGCGCTCGACGCCAAGGTTCGCAAAGAACTGCGCCGCTGGCTGCGCCAGTTCCACGAAGAGATCAACCTGACCACTCTGTTTGTTACTCACGACCAGGAGGAGGCGCTGGAAATCGCCGACGAGGTGGTCGTCATGAACAACGCCAAGGTGGAGCAAATCGGCACGCCCCAGGATGTGTATGACCACCCGGCCTCGCCCTTTGTTTACAACTTTTTGGGCAACGTGAACCGCCTCCAATTGCCCTGGCGCGGACTCGCCCCCGAGGGAGCCGGCGGGCCGTTCACCGACACCAAGATCGCCTACGTGCGCCCCCATGAACTCGAAATCTTGCGCTACCGTGTGGGTGTCGAGGGGGAGGTCGCCGTGGTCGAGACGATCCACGCCGCCGGTTCGGTCGCGCGGGTGACCGCTCGGCGCGGATCCAACGAGTTGATCGATATCGAGTTGGGGCGGTCTTTACTTGAAGAGCTCGAACTCCAGCCGCGTGACCCCGTCCTGCTGCGCGTGCGCCGCAGCCGGCTGTTCACCGAAGACTACGCGATCTAAGCGACATTTCACTTCCAGGTAATTTAAGGCCCTAAATACCAAAATAATCTGATTTTTTAACCACAAAGACACCAAGGCACCAAGGACACACAAAGTTCCGTAACCTCACGCCCCGTTTTTCTCTGTGAGTCCTTTGTGTCTCAGTGTCTTTGTGGTGAAAGGCCCCACTGCCGTGCCCTTGACTATTTTCCACTAGAATTTCCCTTACGGCACGTTTCCTTTCTCCATCCTCTTTTCCTATTCCATTCTTTTTTTCCCTCTTTTCCCCTCTTTTTCACCCAAACCCACCACCACCATGGCTCGTATCTACAACAACATCACCGACACCATCGGCAACACCCCGTTGGTTCGCCTCAACCGCACTGCCGCCGCTCACGGCGCTCAGGCCGAAATCCTCCTCAAGCTGGAGTTTTTTAACCCGTTGTCCTCGGTTAAAGATCGTATCGGCAACCACATGATCGAGGAGGCGCTCAAGTCCGGCCGCATCAACCAGAACACCGTCCTGATCGAGCCGACTTCCGGCAACACCGGTATCGCGCTGGCCTTCGCCGCCGCCGCCAAGGGCCTCAAGCTCATCCTCACCATGCCCGAGACGATGTCTTTGGAGCGCCGCAAGCTGCTCAAGATCCTCGGCGCCAAGCTGGTTCTGACCGAAGGGCCCAAGGGCATGAAGGGCGCCATCGCCAAGGCCGAAGAGCTCAACAAGCAAATCTCCAACAGCGTCATCCTCCAGCAGTTCGCCAACCCCGATAATCCCGCCATCCACCGCGCAACCACCGCTCTGGAAATCTGGAACGACACCGACGGTTTGGTCGACATCCTCGTTTCCGGCGTCGGCACCGGCGGCACCATCACTGGCGTGGGCGAAGTGCTCAAAGCCAAGAACCCTGCGATCAAGATCGTGGCGGTCGAGCCCGCTGGTTCGCCGGTGCTTTCCGGTGGTTCTCCTGGCCCTCACAAGCTGCAAGGCATTGGCGCTGGGTTTATCCCGGCGGTGCTCAACACCAAGATCATCGACGAGATCATCCAGGTGAAAGAAGACCAGTCCGGCCCCGTCTCCAAACAGACGATCAAGCTCGACGGTATTCCGGTGGGCATCAGCTCGGGTGCCGCGATTTTCGCCGCCCTGGAATTGGCCAAGCGCCCCGAGAACAAGGGCAAGAAGATCGTCGTGATCATCCCCTCGTCCACCGAGCGTTACCTGTCCTCGTGGTTGTTCGCCGATATCGACGTCGAGAGCGACAACATCGCCGAGTTCGTCACCACGCCCGCCGCGCAGTAAGTTGAGTTAACCCAGCACGGATCAGGCTGATGGGTAATCGCCCGAACCTGGTCCGTACTTGTTTCCGGCGGGGTAGCCAAGTGGGAAGGCCCGGCGCCGCAATCGCCTCATGAGGTGGTTCGATTCCATCCCCCGCCTCCAATTTCCGTCAGTCCTTCTTTCGTCGGTTCGTCCGCCCGTAGAAGACCCTTTCACGGGATTTTTTCCTAACTGTTAGTGATTTAAGTCCAGCCCACCGGACCACCGGAAGCGGGATTCGCCGTCAGCTCGACGGCAACTCAACGCCTCCATGAACCGTGCTCTTGTGCTT
>JBIIMH010000161.1:0-5175 GCA_044338095.1 Rariglobus sp.
GCGGCGCAAAGAGTTGGCGAATCCGCTCGCCCAAAAAAAACGCCCCATTGCCCCGGTCACAGAGGGAAAACGTCGAAAAGGAGCCTTAACTAAGTGGCATTCTTGTCTGTCCCCAGCAGCTGCTCAGAAACACTGGATCACCTCCGAGCGGTATAAGGCGCTGCTATAGTCGGGTTACCGCCAACCGTTCGCCCCGCGGAAGTCATGGCGTGGAGCGGAGATTCCCGCACCCCCCGGCAGCCTTCCCACACCTGACTCGCTTGGGATCGAGAGCCCGCCATAGAAACAAACACACCTTGCGGGCCCCTTCATACTGGACCCCAGCCCCTGCAGGCTGATTCCCAAACCGGGTGCTCTGGCCGCCATAGCTTCATCTAGCCGATCCCTGGCCGAAGAACGGGGGCCACCTCACTGGCCAACCTGCCGTGGCACGCGATCCGGGAGGCCAGGGAGAAGGACCGCTGGGGGATGGGGGCTATCTGGTCACGACGGGCGTTTCCTCGCCCCACACGTGGGCGAGCGTGGCCTGGATCTTTTGCTCAAAGCGCGGAGAGCCAATGGGGAGGGGGCTTCTATTGGAAAACTGTAGGGAGATGGTGTCGCTGATAACTCAGTAGTTTGTCCGTCCCCAGCAGCTACTCCGTGCATGCTCCCAGCAAGTACTCGCATCTCACGGTGCTCATCCTTTAGTGACTTACACCTGTATTCGGCCCTCGGCCGACATCCCATTTCCCTACGACAGAGCGCGAACCGACACTTAATGAAAGACCTCGAATCCCTCCAGCAGCACGGCGACATCATCTGGAACATCGCCAACCTGCTCCGTGGCCCCTATCGCCCCCCGCAGTACCGACGCGTGATGATTCCGCTCACCGTGCTTCGCCGCTTGGATTGCGTCCTCGAAAGCACCCACGAGCAGGCCGCCACCTACCACAAGGAACTCAAGGCCTCCGGCAGATACAGGGGCGACAACGAGGTCGAGACCATCGAGAAGCTCATCAATAGTAGGCTCAAGCTACCCTTCCATAACACCAGCGGCTTCACTTTCGAAAAGCTCCTCGGCGACCCCGACAAGCTCGCCGCCAATCTCAACAAGTTCATGGCCGGCTTCTCGTCCCGTGCCCGCCAGATCATCGAGAAGTTCCACTTCGACGAGGAGATCGAGAAGCTCGACGAGGCCAACCGCCTCTTCGAAATCGTGAAGCAGATCGCGGCCGTCGATCTTCACCCGGCAAGGCTCCCCAACATCGCGATGGGCTACCTGTTCGAGGATCTCGTCCGCCGCTTCAACGAGCAAGCCAACGAGGAGGCGGGTGATCACTTCACGCCCCGCGAGGTCATCCAGCTCATGGTGAACCTCCTCTTCACCCACGACGATCTCGTCTATACGGCCGGCAAGGTCATCAAAATCTACGACCCCACCTGCGGCACCGGCGGTATGCTCTCGGAGTCCGAAAAGCTCATCGTCGATCCCGAGAAAGGTCTCAATCCCCAAGCCCACCTCGAACTCTTCGGCCAGGAGTATAATCCCGAGTCCTACGCCATCTGCGGCTCCGATCTCATGATCAAGTGCGAGGACGTGAAAAACATCGTCTTCGGCAACACCCTCGGCACCGGCAAAGCCAAGGAGGGTTTTGTCGATGGCGACGGGCATCCCGACGAGCGCTTTACCCACATGCTCGCCAACCCGCCCTTTGGCGTGGAGTGGAAGCAGCAACAACGCTACATTGAGCACGAGCGCGATTCCCTGGGGTATCAGGGACGCTTCGGTGCCGGCACGCCGCGCATCAACGACGGCGCGCTCCTGTTCCTGCTCCACATGATTTCGAAGATGGAGCCTTCCCCCGCCGAGGGGGGCACCGGCTCCCGCATCGCCGTCGTTTTCAACGGCTCGCCGCTCTTCACCGGCGACGCCGGCTCTGGCGAGAGCAACATCCGCCGATGGATCATAGAGAACGACATGCTCGAAGCCGTTATCGGCCTGCCCGACCAGCTTTTCTACAACACCGGCATCTCGACGTACATTTGGATCGTCACCAACCGCAAGACCGCCGCCCGTCGTGGCAAGGTGCAGCTCATCAACGCCACCGAGTTCGCCTGGAAGATGAAAAAGAGCATGGGCGATAAGCGCAAACGCCTCGGCGACACCACCGAGGGCTCGCCCGCTCACATCAAAAAAATCAACGAACTCTACGCCCACTTTAAGCACGATGTCCGCCTCAGTCTGGCCGAGATCAAGACCAACGTGGATACCGAGCGCGACCAGTCCAAACGCATCTTCGTCAGCAAAATTTTCGACAACCGCGATTTTGGTTACATCAAAATCACCGTCGAGCGCCCCCTCCGGCTCAACTTCGCCGTAACCGACGCCCGCATCGCCCGCTTTAAGGGGACGACCGCGTTCCAGGAACTCGCCATCTCCCGCAAACGTAAAAACAAGGCCACAATCATCAAAGAGGAGCTCGAGGGCGAGAGGGCCCAGGCCGCCATCTTGGAAGTGCTCGGCGGCATGAAGGCAGCGTTCAGCGCCGGTGAGCTCGTCAAAGACCGCGCCGAGTTCTCCGACGATCTCGATGCAGCGTTCGAGGCGGCCGATCTCACCCTCAGTGCCAAGCTGCGCGCCGCGCTCCTCGCCCTCGGTAGCCTTGGTGAGCGCGATCCGTCCGCCGAAAATTGCGCCGACGAGGACGGAAACCCCGAGCCCGACTCCGAGCTCCGCGACACCGAAAACGTCCCGCTCCCCGACGACATCGAGTTACCCCTGCCGCTCGAATACGAGGGCAAGAAAAACAAGGGCAAGGTGGACGTCACTGAGCTGCTCGACCTCGTGCGCGACCACTGCGAGGCCTACCTGAGGGCCGAAGTCTTGCCCTACCGCTCCGACGCGTGGGTTGACTACAGCAAGACCAAGATCGGTTACGAAATCCCCTTCAACCGCCACTTCTACGAATACGAAGCGCCTCGGCCGCTGGAGGAGATCGAGAAAGACATTGCCGATCTGGAGAAAGACATCATGGCCATGCTGCGGGAGGTCACTACGTGAGCGCGCGTCCGTCCATGCCTTCGCATCAAGCTACCACGTGCGACAACACCACCGCGACCGCGTCGCGTCTCGATCTGGAGCTGCCCGCCGGATGGAGCCAGGAGCGCCTGTGCAATGTCACCGACCTTCGCACCAGCAACGTGGATAAAAAGTCCGCAGACGGTGAGCAGGCGGTTAAGCTCTGCAACTACGTGGATGTTTATTACCACGATAAAATCCGCTCGGGCATCGCCTTCATGGACGCCACGGCGACCACCGCGCAGATCGAAAACTTCACCCTCCGCAAAGGCGATGTGGTGATCACCAAAGACTCTGAGACGCCCGATGACATCGGCATCCCGGCTCTCGTCGCCAAAGATATTCCCGACTTGGTGTGCGGCTATCACCTCACGATCCTGCGAGCCTTTCCCGATGTGATGATCGGCGAATATCTATTCTACGCCCTCTCATCGCAGATCTCGGCTTATCAATTTTATTTGGCCTCCAATGGGGTTACTCGGTTTGGACTGACTTCCCAAGGCACCAAAAATCTTAAGATCTCGTATCCGGACGATAAGAAATGCCAAAAAACAATCGCCGACTTTCTCGATTGGAAGACGGGGCAGATAGACGCGCTGATTGCGAAGAAGAAAGAGCTGCTGGATAAGCTCAAGGAGAAGCGCGTTGCCGTCATCACCCAAGCCGTCACGCGCGGCCTCAACACCACAGCCCCGCTGCGTGACCCCGGCATCCCTTGGCTTGACCACGTGCCGGAGCACTGGGCGGTTAAGCGGCTAAAGTTCATTTTCCCGAGGTTATATTCGGGGGTGAGCGTCAACTCCGACAAGTCGCCCAGCTTAGACGATTCTACAGCCATTCTTAAAACAAGCTGCGTCTACGGAAACCGATTCAAGCCCGAGGAAAATAAGCGGGTTGTGGAAACCGAACTTGATCGCGTGGCCTGTCGCGTAACCAAGGACAGTCTCATCATCAGTCGTATGAACACTCCCGAACTGGTGGGGAACTGCGGTTACGTCGATAGAGACTACGATTATCTGTTCCTGCCTGATCGACTGTGGATTGCGCAATTCCAGAACCACCCTGATGCAATTGGAAAGTTTGCTTGGTATCTGGTAATCTCGCACGTGCTTTCCTCGCTTACTGGCATCCTTGCGACTGGGACAAGCGACAGCATGAAGAACCTCACGCAAGAAGCGTTCCTCGACATTCGAGTCGGAGTTCCTCCTGTGCCAGAGCAAGCGGACATCGCAGCGTTTCTCGATGCCGAGACTGAGAAACTCGATGCCCTTGAGGAGAAGGTTTTATCCGTATTGGAGAGGTTGAACGAATACCGCACCGCCCTCATCACTGCTGCGACAACCGGTAAGATCGACGTGCGGAAAGTTAAAATTTCGGAACCCGTAGCGTAGCCATGTCACTCAACGCCGAAGGCTACTTCAATGCGCTACGGAGCTACCTGAATACCGCTCATTACGGGATCACGGAGACTGACGGCGGACGCATCGTTCTCAAGGAAGAAATCTACCCAGCCGGCTCCACTACACCAGTAGATCAAAAAGTGCGGCTGACTGTTCCGGGTGAAGCCTTGGTTATAAATCTGGACAAGAAGGGGCGCAATGGTCGCTCAGAGCCACTTTTCCACTTCCTCGACGACACCGCCAAGCCTTGGTCGAAGCGTTGCGACTACGTGGTGTTCCACCGTCGGCGGGAGCGCCTGAGCGTCCTGTGCGTCGAGTTCAAATCCGCCAGCCTTCCAGATAGTTTGGTCGACCAACTTGATGCGAGCGAGGCGTGGTGCCGCGCTCTTCATAGCACTGTCAAACTCTACACCGGCAAAGCCAAACGCATCCACCTCACGAAGTTCGTCTTTTCCTGCCACGCCAACCCGGCGCCCTTTCTGGATAAAGCCGGTAAATACCTCCAGCGCGACCACTCCATCCGCCACTACCTCTATTCGGAGGTGGATGGACTCTCTCTCGACGCCCTCGAAAACACCAACGTCGAGACCATTTCATAAGCCTTATGAAGAAGCACACCGAAGCCCGCTTGGAGGATGCCGTAGTCGATCACCTGACCACGCAGGGCGGTTACCGCTTCGTTGACTACATCAAAGGCGAAGCCGCCGGCCGCTA
>JBIIMH010000061.1:0-8002 GCA_044338095.1 Rariglobus sp.
CCTCAGTCGCTCGACTACGACCTCCCGCGAGGCTACGGCCACTTTTACCTTGTCAGTCCGAACGTGCGGCCCTGCCTTGGCCCCAACCGAACCCGCGTTCCTCTCCCCATGGCGTCCAATTACACCGAAGACTCGATCAAAACCCTTTCACCGCTCGAACACATCCGGCTGCGCCCCGGTATGTACATCGGGCGCCTGGGCAACGGCTCCAACGCCGAGGACGGCATCTACGTGCTGCTCAAGGAAACCATCGATAACTCGATCGACGAGTACACGATGGGCCACGGTAAAAAGATCGAAATCGAGCTCAACGACCGCTCCATCCGCGTGCGCGACTACGGCCGCGGCATCCCGTTGGGCAAACTCATCGACTGCGTCTCGATCATCAACACCGGCGCCAAATACGACAGCGAGACCTTTCAAAAATCCGTCGGCCTCAACGGCGTCGGCCAAAAAGCGGTCAACGCCCTGTCGCTTTCCTTCACCGCCCAGGCCATCCGCGAGGGCGAGACGCGCGTCGTCGAGTTTGTGCAGGGCAAGCTGAGCAAGGACCGCAAAAACCACAAAACCGCCGAGCGCAACGGCACGATTATCTCCTTCACCCCCGACACGGCGCTCTTCGGCCAAGACTTCAAGTTCCGCCCCGAGTTCATCGAGGAGATGCTCTGGAACTACGCCTACCTCAACCGCGGGCTCACCCTCACGTTCAACGGCAAGGCCTACAAATCCGAGAACGGCCTCAAGGACCTGCTGGTTAAAAAACTCACCGGCGACACCCTTTACCCAATCGTCCACATCGAGGCCGAGGACATCGAGGTCGCCCTCACCCACGGCGCGCACTACGGCGAGGAATACTACTCCTTCGTCAACGGCCAGCACACCACCATGGGCGGCACCCACCTCGCCGCCTTCCGCGAGGCCCTGGTCGCCACCCTGCGCAACTTTTTCAAAAAGGACTACGACGCCGCCGACATCCGCCAGTCGGTCATAGCCGCCGTTTCAATTCGCGTGCAGGAGCCGGTTTTCGAGTCGCAGACCAAAACCAAACTCGGCTCCAACGACCTCGGCCCCAAGGGCCCGACGATCCGCCAGTTCATCGGCGGATTCCTGCAAACCCACCTCGACAACTGGCTTCACCGCAACCCGGAGGCGGCCGACGCCCTCAAGCGCAAGATCGAGGAAAGCGAGCGCGAGCGCAAAGAGCTCTCCGGCATCCGCAACCTCGCCCGCGAGCGCGCCAAAAAAGCCTCGCTGCACAACCGCAAACTGCGCGACTGCCGCATCCACCTCGACACCAAGGACAAACGCGCCGAGGCCAGCACGATCTTCATCGTCGAGGGCGACTCCGCCTCCGGCTCGCTCACCTCGTGCCGCGACGTGCAGACCCAGGCGGTCTTCGCGTTGAAGGGCAAACCGCTCAACACCTTCGGCCTCACCAAAAAGGTCATCTACGAAAACGAGGAATTCCACCTCCTGCAGAGCGCGCTCAACATCGAGGACGGCATGGACGGCCTGCGTTACAACCGGGTGATTATCGCCACCGACGCCGACGTCGACGGCATGCACATCCGCCTGCTGCTGCTGTCGTTTATCCTGCAGTTTTTCCCCGAGCTGATCACGCAGGGACACCTGTTCATTTTGGAGACGCCGCTGTTCCGCGTGCGCAACAAAAAGGAAACGCGTTACTGCTACAGCGAAGCCGAAAAGCAGGCCGCGATGATGAAGCTCGGCCAAGCCGCCGAGATCACGCGCTTCAAAGGTTTGGGCGAAGTGAGCCCGGCCGAGTTCAAGGATTTCATCGGCGAAAACATCCGCGCCGAGAAAGTCACCCTCGACCGCCTGCACGACGTGGAAGGGCTGCTGACCTTCTATATGGGCAAAAACACGCCCAACCGGCAGGACTTCATCATCAGCAACCTGCGCGCCGAAAAAGACCTGATCGAGGCGTAAAGGGTAATGGTCAGCCTGACCGGCGACCAAGCATCGAGCCGGTTATCGAGGCCCCCTTATTTAAGGTAATTCGGGGACGTCCGACGGGCTGTTGACGCTAATTCCTACGTAATGACGGATAGGAGTATGATTAGCGAAAATCAGCATTCCTTAGCGATAACCCGGTTCGGCTGTATGTCTTTGGATATGAATTGATATCAGGTGCCGCAAAACGTGCGGTAGGCTTCCCCTCCCAGCGGTGCCGGCTCGCGGGCCTGCGGATCGACCCGCGTGTGGTCATAAGGCGTGGCCAAGTCCGCGAGGAGGCGTTCCAACACGCCGAAATCGCCCTGTTCGGCCGCCGCCAGCGCAGCCTCGACCCGGTGGTTACGCGCAATCACCGCCGGATTATTCGCCTGCCGCAGCCGCAACGACTCGGCCTCGGTTTGTTCCTGCCGCGCCAGGCGCTTCCGCCAACGTCCCAACCAGCCGTTTAACTGTGTATCCGCGCCGCCGATGCCGTTCGCCCCGCTGCCGTCGGCGAGTGCGGCGAAGGTGTTAGTAAAGTCGGCCTTCGTCGTGTGCATCCACGTTAGCAAATCCCCCACCAGCTCCGCGTCTTCGGCCTCGGCGTTAAACAGCCCCAGTTTGCCCCGCATGCCCGCCAGCCAGTGGGTTTGATAATGGCCTTCGAAACGCCCCAGCGCCTCCTGCGCCAGCGCCACGGCAGTATCCGCATCCGCGTGTAGCACCGTGAGCAAGGCCTCGGCCAGCCGTGTTACGTTCCAGTGGGTGATTTTAGGCTGGTTGCCAAAAGCGTAGCGCCCGTGCCGGTCGATCGAGCTGAACACGGTTGCCGGGTCATAGGCGTCGATAAAAGCGCAGGGGCCATAGTCGATCGTCTCGCCCGAAAGCGCCACGTTGTCGGTATTCAACACGCCGTGCACAAAGCCCACGAGCATCCAGCGCGCCACCAGCGCGGCTTGGCGTTCCACCACGGCGTCCAGCAGCGCCAGCGCAGGGTTCGTCGCGCCCAGGAGCTGCGGGTAATGCCGGCCCATCGTGTAATCGACCAACGCGCGCAGCTCCCCTTTGTTTCCGCGCGCCGCAGCGCCCGCAAAGGTGCCCACGCGGATGTGGCTCGCCGCCACGCGCGTGAGCACCGCACCGGGACGCGCGTCAGGCCGCCACACCGGCTCGCCCGTGGCGGCTACCGCGAGGCTGCGGGTGGTCGGTATTCCCAGCGCCGCCATCGCCTCGCTGATGATGTACTCGCGCAACATCGGCCCGAGGGCCGCGCGTCCGTCGCCCCGCCGCGAAAACGGCGTCGGCCCCGCGCCCTTGAGCTGGATGTCGAAGCGCGCGCCCGTCGGCGTGATCTGTTCGCCCAGTAGGATGGCGCGCCCGTCGCCCAACGTGGTGAAGTGCCCGTATTGGTGCCCTGAATATGCCTGTGCAAGGGGCTTCGCGCCCGGGGGCAGTTGGTTGCCTGTAAAAACAGCCGCGCCTTCCGAACCGGTCAGCGCGTCCGCATCCAGCCCCAGTTCCCGCGCCAGCCGGTGGTTGAACAAGGCGAGCTGCGGGGCGTGCACGACGGTCGGCGGCACCGCGGTCCAGAACGCGGTGGGCAAGGTCGCATACGAATGCTCCAGCCTCCAGCCACCACCGCCGGAACGCGAGGGCACGGGCGCGGGCGCGGGCTTAAAGCCCTCGGCGTCCCCGCGCTCGCGCTTGCCGTTGAGAAAATCGTTTTGATCCATGCCCCCAACCTCGCGCAAAGCCTGCGGCCCGTCGAGCTGCGGTGTTGGGGACCCGCGGTGCACCAGGCTTCCGCGCCGCGACGCTCAGCGCGTGAGGTCGTAGAGCGCGTAGCCGGCGAACAAATTAGGGGCCAACCGGCAGGTGGTTTTCCAATCCCCGCGCAGATGCGCGCTGCGCGCAATCCGCAGCTCGCGCAGCGCACAAAAGTCCTCGAAGTCGGCGATCGTCGCCGGGTTGCTCGGCCGGCTCTCGTACCATGCCGTGGTGTAAACGGAGTTGCGCGGTTTGCGCCCGCAAAAAAACGCAGCGGTGCGGTTCTTCCAATAGCCGTGGTTCACAAACCCCACCGTCACCGTTCGCCCGATACGCAGCGCCTGCTCGATGATGGCGCCGGGGTCGGGCAACTCCTCCAGCGTGCGCGAGCAAATCACCCGGTCAAAATGGTTCTCGGGCAGCGCGCGCATGAGCGCCATCATGTCCCCTTGGTAGGCGGTCAGCCCGCGGCGCACACAGGCGGAAATCTTGTCGAAATCGAGGTCCACGCCGACCGCATGCACCTGTTTGGTGTGCACCAGGTATTCCAGCAGCACGCCGCGCCCGCAGCCCAGGTCCAGCACCCGCGCGCCGGGCTCGACCCAGTCGGCGATGATTTGCATATCGACCGTGCGTTTGAGGTGGGAATGAAGGGACATGGGCGGGCGGGCGGGCGGCGGGCTTGAAAAAAACGGCGTCAGTTGAGAAAGCCGCGCACCAAGTCGTAGATTTGCGGCGATTCGAGCAGGAAGGAGTCGTGGCCGAGGTCGGTGGCGAGTTCGGCGTAGCTGACGCGTTTACCGGCGCGCAGCAGGGCGAGGGCGATGGCGCGGTTCTGCTCCGGCGGGAACAGCCAGTCGCTGGTGAAACCCACCACCAAAGTGGCGGCCTGCACGGAGGCAAAGGCTTGTTCCAGCGAGCCATGGGTGGCGGCGAGATCGAACTGGTCGAGCGCGCGCGTGATGTAGAGGTACGAGTTGGCGTCGAACCGGTTGATGAAACTCTGCCCCTGATAACGAAGGTAGCTTTCAACCTCGAAACGCACGTCAAAGGTGGCGGCGGCTGCGGCCGGATCGATGCCCTCCATCGACAGGCCGGAGGCCTCGTTGGCCGCGACCGAAACGCTGGCGGCTGGCGGGGGCTTGTGGTGGGCGACGGCGGCTTTACGGCCGAATTTGCGGTCCATCGAGGCGTCGGAAAGGTAGGTGATGTGCGCCATCATGCGCGCGATCGCCAGACCCACGCGGGGGCCGCCGCCCTTGGGATAATAGCCGTGGTTCCACTCGGGATCTTGGAGGATCGCCTGGCGGCCCACCTCGTTGAAGGCAATGGCCTGCGCGCCTTCGCGGGCGGTCGTGGCCATGGCGAGCGCGCGTTGCACGAAGGCGGGGTATTCAAGACTCCATTGCAACACCTGCATGCCGCCCATGGATCCGCCTATGACTGCGTACAGGCTGCGCACGCCCAGGGAATCAAGCCAGCGCTTCTGGGTGCGCACCATGTCGCGGATGGTGACCGCAGGAAACGTGATCCCGTAGGCCTGGCCGGTGCGCGGGTCGATCGACGACGGGCCGGTGGAGCCCTGGCAACCACCGATGACATTGGCGCACAGAACGAAAAACTTATTGGTATCAACCGCCTTGCTCGGGCCGATGAGGTTGTTCCACCAGCCGGGCTTTTTGTCGGTGAGAGCGTGGATACCCGCGCAGTGGTGGTCGCCGGAGAGCGCGTGGCAAATCAGCACGGCATTGTCGCCGGCGGCGTTGAGCCTCCCGTAGGTCTCGAAGCGCAGCGTGAAACCGGGAATAGCCAGCCCGTTCTCGAAGGTGAATGGGACCGGGGAAACGAAGTCGCGTGGCTCAACGAGGCCGACCTCTCCGGGTTCGGAGCGGGCTGACGAGTGGAGATCGGCGGAGGCATCGTTCATGGCATTGAAGGCAGCCAAACAACGGTTCAGGTGGAAAATGGCAAGGAGTGAGAAAAAACGAATGCGGTCGGGTCCGGGGGTCGTGGATGATGTGGTCAAGGAGTACGCATCTCCCTGTAGACCGGTACGAGAAAAGTTGCGGCCCGTTACTTGCCTGTTTTACCCGTGCGCCTCCACGGTATGCCGCTGAAAACGTGGCGAAAAACCGCAGGGTTACGCTTACAGCCCGATAGAAACGCGCCGAATATGCGCCATCAGGATGCGGCGTTGACTGATGGAGCGGCCGCGGTTTGGGTGATCGGTTTTATGCTTACGATCGCTGACGTCTCCAAGTCCTACGGCACCCGCGAACTCTTTTCCGACGTCTCGCTGTTCATCGCGCGCACCGATCGGCTCGGCCTGATCGGCCCCAACGGCGCGGGCAAGTCCACCCTGTTCGGCCTGATCCTCGGCGAGGAAAAGCCCGACACCGGCACCATCGAGTGGGAGCGCGGTGCCGACTTCGGTTATCTGCCGCAGGAAAGCGCGCCCGCCGGCGACGAGACCATCCTGCACATCGCCACCAGCGGCAAACAGCTCGAGCCCACCGATGACAACTACGACATCGACTACACCCTCGAACCGCGCGCGCGCAAAATCCTCGACGGCCTCGGCTTCAAGCCGGACGACGCCGACAAGCTCGCCAAAACCTTCTCCGGCGGCTGGGTCATGCGCGCCCACCTCGCCCGCCTTCTCGTCGCCGAGCCAGCGCTTCTGCTGCTCGACGAGCCGACGAACCATCTCGATCTGGAGGCCCTGCTCTGGTTCCAGGATTACCTGACGCGTTACCCGGGCGGCCTGGTGGTGATCTCGCACGATCGCGCCTTCCTCAACGCCCTATGCACCGGCATGCTCGAACTGCGCGCCGGCTCGCTGCATTACTACCACGGTAACTACGACAACTTCCTGGTCGAAAAAGAGGCCCGCAAACACCAGCAGGCCGCCGCCTTCAAGAACCAGCAGCGCGAAATCGCCCACTTGCAGGTGTTCGTCGACCGCTTCGGCGCCAAGGCCTCGATGGCCTCCCGCGCCAAGTCCAAGGAGAAACAAATCGAGCGCCTCAAGGAGGTCGCCGTCGAGGAGCCCACCGAGGAGTTGCGCAAGATGAACTTCAAGTTCCCGCAGCCGCCGCGCTCCGGCCTGAAGGTCGTCGACCTCAAGCACGTGCAGCAGGCCTACGGCGACCACGTCATTTACAAGGACCTCAACTTCACCGCAGAACGCGGCCAGGGCATCGTGCTCATCGGGCCCAACGGCGCCGGCAAATCCACGCTCCTCAAGATCCTCGCCGGCGTCATCCCGATCCAGGGCGGCATCCGCGAACTGGGCAGCAACGTGGTGCCGGGCTACTTCGCCCAGAACCGTCTCGATAACTTGAATCCCGACGCGACGGTTTTCGAAAACGTGATGGAGCTGCGCACCAACGAAAACCAGCTCACCGAGCAGCAGGCCCGCGCCATTTTGGGCGCCTTCCTCTTCCGCAAGGACGACGTGCACAAGCCGGTCTCGGTACTCTCCGGCGGCGAGAAAACCCGTTTGGCGCTGGCCCGCATTTTGGTTAAACCGCCGAACTTGCTGCTCATGGACGAGCCGACGACGCACTTGGACATCCAGTCGATCGACGCGCTCGTGCACGCCCTGAAGAGCTACGAAGGCACGCTGATCTTCATTTCCCACGACGTGCACTTCATCAAGACGCTCGCCAAAAACGTGCTGCACGTTCACAGCGGCCGCCTCACGCACTACGCCGGCGACTACGATTATTACCTGGAGAAATCCAAGTTGAGCGACGCCCGCGCCGCGATCACGGCCGGCTTCACCGACGGCCGCCCCAAGCAGGCCGAGGCGAAGAAAGCCGCCCCGGTTGCCGCGACCCCGGCCAAGCCCAAGGCGTCCCCGAGCGAGATCCGCAAGTTCAGGGAGAGTGTTGGTGTGCTGGAAAAGAAGGTCGTCGATTTGGAGGCCAAGCAGGCGGAGATCACCGCCGCGCTGGAGGCCCCCGAGACGTACGCCGACAAGGGCAAATTCCAGCACCTCAACCGCGAGTTATCCACCATGACCGACCAGGTTACCGCCGCGACCGAGGCGTGGGAAAAAGCCGTCTCGCAGCTCACCGAGATGGAGAAGCCGTAAAGCCGCGCGTGGCGGTACCGGAGGGACGACCTCCGTGTCGTCCGATTCAGAAAGTAGCGCAGACTTCCAGTCTGCTTCGAGTATTTGCGAAGTGGATTCGGGCTGCTGAGGCGGAGGCAGACTGGAAGTCTGGGCTACTTTTTCAGCACCGAGCCAGACCACACGGAGGTGGTCGCTCCC
>JBIIMH010000062.1:0-7968 GCA_044338095.1 Rariglobus sp.
GCCAACGATGCCCGCCAAGGTGCCGTCGGGCTTGAGCACGGGAGCGGTCACCACGACGATGGGCACGTTGCCGATTTTTGAACGCACGGGATCACTGATAACCGCAGCCTTGGTTTCCTTGGATTTAAGAAAGTAGCCCCGATCGCTTACCTTCAAGTTAGCGTAGGGAGCCGTTTCTCCGGTGGAGACCACCCCGGCGAAGATCGTCCCCTGTTGATCGCAAATCCACAGTCCCTGATAATGGTCGCCAGCACTTTTTAATATATCGGCTATTTGCCTGTTCGTGGCAGCCAACCGTTCGGGCTGTAGCGTGCCCGCATTGCGCTCGGCTAAGGTGTTTTGACAGGCCTCAACTTTAGAAATAGCTCCCACCGTTTCCAAATGACGCTGCATCAATTCCTCTGCCATCGTCGCCAGTCCGCTTGAGGTGCGGGCTAGTTGTTGCCTGCCTGCACCATCGAGCACTTTAGTGAGTTGCGCCGGGATAAAAAGTGCAGCAATCGAAAGCGGTAGCGAAGCCAATAACAGGGTGAGGAGGACTAGCTTGGTGTGCAGACTGAGTGATTTCATGGGGTTTTGTCAGTGTTACTGGATTACCCATGTTTTCGACTCAGCTGTTCGGTCGCTAAAGCCGGTGGTGCGTATCGCCTCTCGTTAGATTACGCATTTATAGTCGGTATCTCTTAAATTAATGTACTCACCCTCCGTGTTAATTCGGGATCAGTGGTACTTGATGCGTAACCTGCTTCATCTGTTATATCTGTGTAATCGGTGGGTGCGACCATGAAACTAACAACCATAACAGTGAAAGTCTGTTCGGCCGAATTTAACGATTCGCGGTCGAAGGGCCCGGTCACGGATGCAGGCCGTGAGGCCTCGCCGTAAAGCACGACCGTGCGCCCGAACCAGTCATAGTAGTGGTGATTTAACGCCGATGGTGTGGCTGTTATGGGTCCGCCAACTCGACCTCACTGCCTTGGAGGTGGGCGATTTCCATGCTGACCAGGCACACGTCGTCGGGGAAAACATGGCCAGCTGCGAATAGCTCGATCTCGGCGATCACCGAGTTAACCAGTTGCGACGGGGGCTGCCCCGCGCGTTGTACGAAGGCGTCCCTGAGCCGACCCTCCCCGTACGATTCGTTTAAGGCGTTTTCCACCTCGAAGAGTCCATCGGTGAAGAGGAGAATGAGGTCGTCAGCGGCCACAGGAAACGCGTAGGTGCGATACACTTCCTCTTCAAACAGGCCGAGCGCTGGGCCTGCGGTGTGCTCGGGGGTGAGTTGCACGACTGCCCTGGGCTGGTTGCGCACCAGCAGCGGGCTGGGATGCGCGGCATTGGCCACGGTGATGCACGATTTGCCGATGTCGGCCACAATGTAACAGGCGGTGGTGAACAGGGTGATGCCCGATTGGCGTAAAATACCGCACAGGCTTTGGTTGATCGCCGTGAGCAGCGCACCTGGATCAGCTGCCAAATCCCCCAGTTGCTCCTCAAGTGCGCGCATCATTGCAGTGACCAACGCCGCCCGAACCCCGTGGCCCATCACGTCACAGATAAACACCCCCACGGCGGACTCCGAGACGCGCACCACGTTAAAAAAATCCCCGCTCACCGAGCTCGCGGGATGAAAAATACTGGCGAACTTCACCGCACTGCTCGCCTGCAGCGCGCCTTGGGGCAGGGTGGGGAAGCGGTGCGGCAGCAGGGCCAGCTGAAGTTCCTTGGCCATGGTCAGATCCTCTTCCATGCGCAGGTTTTTTTCGCGCAACTCCCGGGTTCGATCGGCCACCCGTTGCTCGAGCGCTTCGTTGAGCGTGCGCAGATCGGCCTCAGCTTGGCGTAGCGCCTGGTGTTCGGCCACCTCGCGCAACGCCCGCCGCACCGCAGGTACGAGCCGGGTGAGGCGATCCTTGAGGACAAAATCGGTGGCTCCGTTTTTGAGCAACTCCACGGCAGTTTCTTCGCCTACCGCCCCAGAGATTATGATGACGGGGACCTCCGGGCTGTTTTCTTTGGCCAACGCCAAGGCCTCCCCGCCGTCAAAGGTCGGCAGCTTGTAGTCGGCCAGAATCAGGTCGGGGTGGAACTCCCTGATCTCATGCAGAAAATCATCCCTGGTCTGCACCCGGCGCACGGTGAAATCGATCCCGCCGCGTTTGAGTTCACGTAGGATCAACTCCTCGTCCGTATCTGAATCCTCGAGCGAGAGGATGCGCAAGCCGGCTAAAATGGCTTCAATCATGGGGGGAGCAGGGAGGCTGATTTAAGAGTAGCCAGTAAAGTCCAAGGTTGCAGACGGCTTCGGCGAAACTTTCGAATTCCACCGGTTTCACCACATAGCTGTTGGCGCCCAGTTTATAGCTTTCGATCACGTCGCGGTCCTCGCGCGACGAGGTCATGATGACGACGGGCAAAAGCCGGGTGCGCTCGTTGGCGCGTAATTGTCGCAGCACCTCGATGCCGTTGAGCCTGGGAAGTTTTAAATCCAGCATGACCACCTTGGGTTGCTCGTTTTTTGGACGGTTGCTGTAGGGGCCGGTGCTGAAGAGGAAATCGAGCGCCGCCTGACCATCCGTAACGTGGACAAGGTGGTTGGCTAGATTGCGTTTTTTGAGTGCACGAATCGTCAATTCCGCATCGGTCGGGCTGTCTTCGACCAGCAGGATTTCGACTTGTTGGGAGTTCATGGGGCGCGGGGGGGGGCAGGGCAGAGGCAGATGCGGATCTTTTGCAAGGGCAGGGACGCGCCGACGGTGCCGGTAGTGCGGGGGGGGCGGGTCAGGCGT
This sequence comes from Rariglobus sp., assembly GCA_044338095.1. Lineage (GTDB taxonomy): Bacteria > Verrucomicrobiota > Verrucomicrobiia > Opitutales > Opitutaceae > Rariglobus. Next base: position 2,790 of record JBIIMH010000062.1, read on the forward strand.
GGGTGTTTAGAGTAAAGTCGGGCACCGGTTTGTTGCAACCGGTGGGCGCATAAAGCTGGTTTAGTTTTTGCGCTCGATTTTGGCTCATCGATCCCGCTCGAACTATACCCGACACGTCCCGATTTTAGGCTTTAACGCAAAGGCGCAGGGACGCGAAGAAGCGCAAGGAGATCATTTAGTGAATCACAGGGCCGTCTTTGATGCCCGGCTCCTGTGCAACTCTGTGTCGTCTCTCCAGCTCGGCTCAGAAGAGTGCGATTCCGGCTGCCGCGTTCGCGGCGCTTCTTGGCCGACTCAATCGGTGAGCGCACAGACCTCGACGACGCGCTCGAGCGCCTTGGCGAGGTGATCGCGGGCCACGTTGGTGCCGAGCATCTTCGGTTTGTTCTCTTCCAAGCGGCCTAGCAGCGTCGTCATCAGTTCCGTGTTGTAGGCCTGCATCACCATCTCGATCGCCTTCTCGCGGGCGACCTTTTCAGTGATTTTCTTCATCGCTTGTTTTTTGTCCATAAGATTGGCGGGGTGTTGGTTATGACGTTTACGAAAAGCGCGTGTGTTGCAAGTTCGGCGGCTTGAAAAACGGCGGATTTACGCCGGGCCCTGGCTCTTGCCTGCGACTTCGGCCGGTTCGGCACGTACATCGAGTCGCTCCCACGCGCCCCTTAGTCGGCTTCAGCGCCGTTCAGGCCTTGAGGTAGGTTTTGCGCACCCCTTGGATGCGTTTGGTGGTCTCGCCCAACTTGGCGAGCTCCTCGCTGTCGCGGGCTTGGGCGGCGGCGATGCGCAGGGCCATTTTATCAAAGCGCTGCTGTAACTTTTCAGTGTGCGGCTTGAGCGCCGAGGCCTCGGTGGGCTTTTCTTTGGCAAGGCGCTGCACCAGGGCGAGTTCACGCTCCAAAATGTCGACCAGACCGTGCCAATCTTCGTGGCTCATCGCGCCGTCTTCCTGGTGGGAAAACGATTCCAGGCAGGCAACCAGACGCTGCGTGGTGGGGCTGAGGCCGGAGTGGGGCATAACGCGGAAAAATCAGGCGACGCGGTTTTCGTTGGAACGGAGCATTTCGGCCCAAGCGTCGCGCAGGGTGCGCACGAGGGTTTCGACCTCGATGAGCGGGGCCTCGTCTTTGCGCAGGTTGCATTCAAAGAGGCGGCGAAGGTGGTAATCGTAGAGGCGGTCCAGGTTGGCCGCGATGTCGCCGCCGGCCTCCATGTCGAGGTTGGCGCGCAGTTCGCTGAGGATCGCTTGGGCGCGCAACAGGGCGGTGTGGATCGTCTCGATGCGGCGGGGGTTGTCCTCGGGCAGGGCGAAACCGGCGCGGGCTTGGGCCATAAAACGCAAGGCCCCGTCATACATCAGCAGCACCAGTTGGCCTGGGCTGGCTGTGAGTATCGACTGCGTTTGGTAGGCGCGTGCGCCCGGGTTGGCATACGCCATGGGCTTAATTCTCCTCTAAACTCAGGTCCTTGGATTGGGCGAGTAAAAGCCCGATTTTACCCATGATGGCTGCCGTGGGATAGCCGGGGTCTTTGGCCAATGCGGACGCGCGTTCGACCACTTCGGGCCGGAGCGCGGGGGTTTGCGCGAGCGCTTCACGCAAACGCGCAGCATGTTCGGTGCTCAGCGAGTCGTTGGCGGCGAGCGCTTGCGGCGGTTCGGCGCGGCTCGTACTCGGTCGAGGGGCGACGTTGGCGGGTGTCGGGACGGACCCGAGGTTGTTGGTATTCGTGATCATGGTTTTTGTTATGATAGCACGGTCAGCCCTGAAGCACTAAAAAGGGGACGCCGTTGGTCTTTGCACAGGTCATATCGGCACAAATTGTAAAAAGTTTAGTTCGATTTTGCATTCGCATCGATTCGGGGAGGAAGCAGTTCACAGACCGCCTGAAACGCATATTCGGCGAAACGGGTCGGACTTTGCACAATGCTGCTGGTGGTGTCGCCCTTGCCGGAACCGTTGGCCTTGGCATAGCGGCGGGCAGCCCGTGCGGTCGAATCACGGCCGGAGTCGAACAGTTCATCGGCCATCCAGACGGTTTCCCCGGTGGTGATGTCCACCAGGCGGGCGCGGAAGGACAACGCCAGCGGTGGGTAGGCGTTGGCGTTGTTAAGGTCGAGGAAGAGCACCGCCTGCGCGTCGGTTTCACGGCCAATGCGCAGCAGTAAATCGGGGGGCAGTAGACCGGTGGCCGAAAAGGTTTCCTTGGAGGTCCAAGTGGTGAGTTGGGGGCGGTTCAGGCCGACGAATTCGGCGCGTTGGCTGCGATCGAGGGTGCGGCGCCAAATCGTGTCGTAGGTGGTGACAAAACTCGCCGGCAGGCGTCCCGAGGTGTCGTGGGCGGGCAGGATCGCAACCCGGCGAATGGCCGTCGGCCAAGCGGCGGGACCGCGGGAGTTGACCGGTTTGTAAACCGGACCGAGGTCGTTGAGGTGAGGATCGAGTGAGGCGCAACCGCTTGCGAATAAGGCGATAGCCAGAAAGCTGGAAAGGCGAAGGAGCCGGGGGGGGCGGGGGGCGATCATTTGGAGGACGAGTAGGCGCTGGCGGGGGTGATACCGGAGATCTGCGACTGCATGCTTTTGATCAGCGACTGGGCGCGTTCCATGGCGATGAACCCGGACTCGAGCACGGAGCGGCGTTGCACCAGGCGGCGGTCGATATCGGCAATCTGGGTGGTGAGCGAGGTGTTGCTGGTGGTTAAACTGGTTTTCTGCTTCGCCAGGATGCCGCCGGTGCCGAGCGTGCCGCCGTTAAAGCTGTCGAGTAACGTGGTGAGGCGGGCGAAGATGCCGGTGGAGGATTGGCGGAACATGGCGGACACCTCGGCGGGGCGGTCTTTGAGCGCGGCGTCCAGTTTGGTCGGTTCTTTGATCGAGAGCAGAGAGCTGGTGCCGGAAAAATCGATGCCGATGTGACTGAGTTGCGACAGGGTGCTGCTCAGGCCGGGCACGGCTGAGAAGATGTTTTTGCGCAGGGCCGGACCCCAGCTCTGAATCTCGCGATTGTCGCTGAGCGTGGAGGTGGTGACCTTGCCGTTGGCGCTGGTGACTTTGGACTGGGTGTCGATGAAGCTTTGAACCGAGTTGAAGCTGTTGATGAAGGCGTCGATTTTGGTGCGAACCGAGGTGGTTTCGGCGGCGATGCTCACGGTTTGGGTTCCCTCTGAGGTGGGGGTGAGGGACAGGCCGGTGATGCCGTGGCTGTCGGCGGTGAGCGTGTTGCTCATGCTGGTGATCGTGGGGCCGCCGTTGACCGAGAATTGGGCATTGCGCCCGTTCGTTAAGGTCGCGCCGCTCGTCAGGCCCAACGAGCTAAGGAGCGTGCCGGTGGTGTCGGCTAAACTGAAGCCGAGGTCGCCGGTGCTGGTGTTTTGCAGGGAAACTTTGTCGGTGATCGGGTCAAAGGCGGCGGTCACGCCGGCCCCGGCGGCGTTGATGCGGCTCACGACGCTGTTGAGTGTGTCGGTGCCGGTGTTGTAGGCGATGGCGACGCCGTTGATGGTGAACGAACCGTTGCCCGAGCCATCGACGCCAGCGATGGGGGTTTTAAGGCGGGCGTTAGCTAGGGTCGCCGTGGGGTTGGCCGCGCCCAGTTTCACGCTGCTGCTGATCGAGGTGCCGCCGTTGTTGGCTAAGCGCGTAATGGATAAGAAGTTCGATGTGTCGGTGGACGAGCCGAGCACGATGGGCGTGGTGTTCGCGGGAACCTCCACGGTGTTGGCCAAGGTGATTTTGTCGTCGGTGGCGTTGTAAGAGGCGGTGACTTTTCCGCCGGTGGCGGTGCCAATGGCGGTGAACAGGTCCGCGAGCGAGCTGCCCAGGTCGACTGTCACGCGTGCGCCATTGACGGTGAACACGCCGGCGGTGAGGGCGGTGCCGGTACCGAGGTTGGCGAGGCTGACGCCGGAGACGTTGGAGTCGGCGGCTATGTTGTTTCCTATATCGTTGGTGCTGGTGAGTTTAGCGGCAGTTGCGAGCTGGGTTACGGTAAAAGCGGCGGAGCCTGGGGCGGCGGTGCTGGCGGCGGTGGCGGTCCAACCGGTGCCTGAGGTGGAGGCGGTGCGGGCGTCAAACACCCCGTCGGTGTTAAGGGCGGTGATCGCGGTATTCAGGCTGGTGAGCATGGTGCCCACGCCGTCGAGGGCGTCGGCCTTGTCCAAGTTTTTCTCGATTTCGGCCTGCAGTTTTTTGGCGGGCGTGCGTTCCAGATCGACGATCGTGTCGACGAAGCTTTTCCAATCGAAGCCGGAAACGAGACCCGAGAGTTGTATAGCGGCCATGAGTTGAGGTGGTTCGAAGGTGAAGCGTGGGCGGGGGTATCCGGCTAATTAATCGGCACATTTGGCCGAGAACTTAAATTATTTTTTGACGGCGGAGTCGGGCCCACGAAACACACGAAATGACACGAACGTCGAAGTCTCGGATTCAAACCGTTAACCACGGATGATCAGGAATAAGCACTGATCAATCCGCGGCGATTCCGATCGATCACGCTATCGGCTGGAAGTTGCCTCAGCTTGAGTTTTATCAGTGATCATCAGTGGTTAACCGGCTCGAGGCTTGATCGCCGCGCAGGCTGCCCACTGAAATCGTGGAGTAGGCTTTTGGGGTGGCGTTAATCATTTTATTTAAATGGCTTAGATTAATTAAGAACTTAGTTTATGACTTAACCTAAGATCGTGCTTGAATTTAAACCCTACCTTTTCACTGTGGTTTAAGTTTAACGCACATGAAGCTCTCCAAAAAAGGTGAATACGCCCTGCGGGCCCTGATCGATCTCGGCATCGCCGCCGAGGTGGGTCGGCCGCTCGTGCAGGTGTCGGAACTCGCCGAGAAGGAGCAGATCCCGGTGAAGTTCCTCGAACAGATCATGCAGCTGCTCAAGGAGGAGGGTTTTGTGGAGAGTCGGCGGGGCAAGTTTGGCGGCTACCGCCTGGCCAGGCCGGCCGCCAAGATCACGGTGGGCAGCGTGGTGCGGGTGATCGACGGCCCGCTGGCCCCGATCGGCTGCGTGAGCCACACGGCCTATGAAAAGTGCAGTTGCCCCGACGAGGTGCACTGCGGCTTGCGAATGTTGATGCTCGATGTGCGCAACGCCATCGCCGGCATCCTCGACCGCTACTCGCTGGCCGACGTCGTCGAGGTGACGCTTCGAAAGATGCGCCGCGACGAAGTGCCCCT
>JBIIMH010000063.1:0-7931 GCA_044338095.1 Rariglobus sp.
ACCCGCCGTGGGAGGTTCAAAAACCCAGCTCCAAAGAATGGTTCTCAAACCACGACCCGCTCTACCGCACCTACGGTAAACAGGAAGCACTGCGCCGCCAAAAAGAGCTCTTTGCCATCGATGCGGTCGTTGAGCGCGACTGGGTCAGCTACTGCGGACGTTTCAAAGCGCTCTCCAACTGGTGCGCCAACGCCGCCTTCCCGTGGGCCGATCCGACCGACGAAGCCGCCGGCGGCAACAAATGGTCTCTCGCCAGCCGCACCACCGCCGCAGCGCTCCACCGCGCCTGGCGCGACCGCCGCGCCACCCGCCGCAGCTTTGCCGACCGTGCCCACGCCTTCCGCCACCAAGGCTCGGCCGACCTCAACACCTACAAGCTGTTCCTCGAACAGATGCACTCGCTGCTGCGTCCCGGCGGGCGACTCGGCGTTATCGTGCCCTCCAACATATACACCGACAAAGGCAGCACCACCCTACGCCGCCTCTTCCTCGACCGCTGCCGCTGGGAATGGCTCTTCGGTATCGAGAACAGGGAAAAGATTTTCGACATCCATCGCTCGTTTAAATTCTGCCCGATCATCGTGCAGAAGGGCGGGGAAACGGTGGCGATTCGCACCGCGTTCATGCGCCGCAGTTTGCAGGACTGGGCCGAGGCCGAGCGTTTTGCGCTGCCCTACGCCCGCGAACAGGTGACCCGCTTCAGCCCCAAGAGCCTCGCCATCCTCGAACTGCGCTCAGTGCGCGACGCCGAGATTTTGGACAAGATGTATCGTCACGGAGTGCTCTTGGGCGACGACTCCACCGCCGGCTGGGGACTCAAATACGCCACTGAGTTCCACATGACCAACGACTCGAAGCTCTTCCCTCCGCGCCCGGTGTGGGAGGAGCAAGGCTACCTGCCCGACGAGTATGGTCACTGGCTCAAAGGCAACTGGCAGCCCATGCCGACTACAGACGAAGCCTGGCTGCGCGAACCCTGGCGCCGCGCCCGCAGCATCCTTAACCGTCCCGACGGCCTTATCCTCAGCCGCGACGGCCGCGCCTGCATCCAAGTGCAGGAAATCGAAGACGTGGCGTTGCCGCTCTACGAAGGCCGGATGATCGACCACTTCGATTTCAGCTCCAAAGGCTGGGTCAGCGGCAAAGGCCGCACCGCCGTCTGGCACGACATCCCGTGGGAAAACAAGGTGATCGAACCTCAGTATTTGGTTGGAAACCGCCATTTCAACGCAGTTGGAAACAGAATCGGATACATGGACATCGGCTCCGCCACCAACTCGCGGACGATGACTTCTACGGCGATGCCTCACCTCCCATGCGGCAACAAGGTGCCTGTTTTATTCAACGAAACCCCGGCTGGTTCGATTCGACTCGCGCAATGCCTCAACAGCTTCGCGTTCGATTTCCACCTTCGCCAACGCCTTGGTGGACTGACGTTAAACTACTTCATAATAGAGGAAGCGGCGCTTCCCCAAATCTCACGCCTTAGCAACTCCGAGTGGGGTGCGATTGAAGTTCTTTCGCTCAGCGTGTCAGGACCCAACCAACTTTTTGCTCGGGAGTGGTCCGTGGTGGACGCAGCTTCCAGTGCTAAAAACTGGAAAGCATTTTGGGCGGTTTCAGATCACGAACGCGCACGAGTAATCGCTACGTCGAACGCGCTAATCAGCCATGCCTATGGCCTTAACGCCATTGATGTAAGCGCGCTTTTTGCCGACTGCGACCACCCCTCCGCCACGGTGCGAACGGACGAGTTCGCGCGGACGCTGGACCCGAAAGGCTTCTGGCGGGTGGACAAAGAAAAAGACCCGGAGCTGAGGCACACGGTATTGGCGCAGGTGGCGTTTCAAGACCTGCAACGGCAGGGCCTGGACGCCTTCCTGGCCCAAAACGACGGCGAAGGCTGGCAATTACCCGAAACGCTCCGCCTGTCCGACTACGGCCTGGGCCACGACGCCCGAGCCCGCGAGCCTCAACCCGTAGCAAGCCGCCTAGGCCCCCGTTTCCACCCCTGGCAGTTGGAAGGCACGGTGGAAGAAAGCTGGGAAGAATGCCGCCGCCACGCGTCCCTCATCCAATCCATCCGCTCCCCCGGCCAACCGACCACAGTTCCCCCGCCGGCGACGACGCCCCCCACCGCCGTGCCCGCCTCCGATCTGCTCGGCGTTCCCATCGAAACCGACCTCTTCGGGAACGAAACGACCGCGCCCTCCACCCGCCGCAAGAAACCCTAAGCCCAGTCGATCTCCATCGCCCTCTCAACGTAGGCATTGCGGCCCTTAACTTCAGACCGTCATTATTTCTTTCATATGAGCAAGATCGCCAATCACGCTTCCAACTCTGTAAGTCATGCCTTCCCAAGCGGGGCGGATTGGGTGCGCGCCGACTTTCATTTACACACCAAAGCCGACCGCGAATTCAGCTACACTGACGATCCCAATTTCTACAACAGCGCCTATGTGGACGCCTTGGAAAAAGCCGGCGTCCGGCTGGGCGTGATCACCAACCACAACAAATTCGATTACGACGAGTTCAAAGGGCTACGCTCAACCGCTCTCAAAAAAGGCATCGGACTGCTGCCGGGTGTAGAGTTGTCGGTCCAGGACGGAGCCAACGGCATTCATACGCTTGTTGTCTTCTCCGACGCGTGGCTCGCCGATGGCCAGGATCACATCAATCCCTTCCTGACCGTAGCCTTCGAGGGGAAAACGCCTGCGCAATACGAGCAGGAGAATGGGCGATCATCCCTGTCGCTGCTCGAAACCATCAAGAAGCTCGAAGGCTACCATCGGGATTTCTTCCTCGTTTTCGCCCATGTTGAGCAAAACAGCGGATTATGGATAGAGTTGGACGGGGGCCGCATCTCCGATCTGGGCAGCAACGAGTTTTTCCGCCGCCGCACCCTCGGCTTTCAGAAGGTCCGCACCCATGACGGCGCGGGCAAAGATCGGCCGAGCCGAACCAAAGTGCAGGGATGGTTGAAGGACGGTTACCCCGCCGAATTGGAAGGCAGCGACCCGAAGAACGTTTCCGAAATCGGCAAGGGACAGTCCTGTTATCTCAAGCTCGGCGAACTGTCTTTCGACGCCGTCAAATTTGCGCTCGGTGATCCCTCATGCCGGGTGGCAACGGAAATCCCCAAACGCACGGCTTCGCACCTTCGCAGTCTCCATTTCGAAGGCGGCATCCTCAACGGGCAGACACTGTGCTTCTCCCCCGAACTCAACACGCTCATCGGCATCCGTGGCAGCGGCAAATCCTCGATTTTGGAAGCGATTCGCTACGTTCTCGACATCCCCCGGGGCGACAAAGTGCAGGATACCAAATACAAGGACGATCTCATCAAGCACACCTTGGGTAGCGGCGGCAAAATCACCCTCACCGCACAAGACACCTATGGTCAGGAGTTCACAGTTTCCCGCATCTTCCGTGAAGCGCCCAATGTCTATCTCGGCGGCAAGTTGCAGCCTGGGGTTTCCATTCGGGAGACGGTCCTGCGGCGTCCGATCTATTTTGGACAGAAGGACCTTTCCAGTACGGGCGAGGGATTTGAAACCGACCTGGTCGAAAAGCTAGTCGGCGAGAAGCTTCGGCCGCTGAGGGCGGAAATCGAGACCCAGCGCCAGCGTGTGCGCGATGCCGTGGCCCGCTTCCAGAAACTCAGCACCACCGCCGAGCAAAAGCGCCAGTACGAAGCCGAGTTGGCCGACGCCAAATTCCGGCTGCAGAAATTCGTGGAATACGGCATCGCGGACAAACTCAAGAAGCGAGTGGGATTCCAGCAGGACGCCGCCGCGCTCAAACGCATTCGCGAGCGGGTTGAGAATTTCATCGTCGGGCTCGACAGCTTCCTTGCGGAGCACGAGGACGAGCTGCGCAACTCGCCAACCTACGCGTCGGCACAGAACGCCGAGTTTTTTACAGCCTATTACGCCGAGTTTGCCCAAGTCATCGCCCAACTCGAAAAACTCAAAAACGTGGAGAGCGACACTCGTGTCGCTGCGAGCCGCCTCGACGCGAAACAGCGCGAGTTCGAAGATGCCCGAAAGGGACTGCAGGAGGAGTTCGCCCAAATCGAACGTCAGCTCGCCGAGGAGCTTAAACAGACCGGTATCGCAGCCATCCATCCAGACGACTTCCTCCAGCAGCAGCAGCGTAAGACGAAGGCCGAACAGATGCTTGAAGCGCTGACCAAGCAGGATTCACAAAAGGTAACTATTCGCAACGCGCTCCTAGAGGAGATCGAAAAGCTGAACGAACTCTGGCTACGCGAGTTCAGCGCGATCAAGGAAGAATTGGATCGGGTGAATGCCAATCACACCGCGCTCCAAATTGAAGCCAAGTTCAAGGGAGACGAGGATGCTGCCATCGAGTTCATGCAGCAGCTGTTTCGCGGCAGTAACATCCGCGAGGCCACCTTGCGCGCGGTGATGAAGGACTACGCAGATTTTGGCGGACTTTTCCGCGACTTCGATAAGGCCAAGACCAATGCCGGCAGCACGCCCGATGTCTTCGCAAACACGTTCACGCAAAACCTCGCTGACTTCGTCACTTGGCAGGTGCCGAGTCGCTTTGTGATCCGATACCACAATAAAGAGTTAAAGCATCACTCCCTAGGCCAGCGCGCGTCGGCCTTGATTCTCTATGTGCTCAGTCAGCGTCAAAACGATGTCATCATCATCGACCAGCCGGAGGATGACCTCGACAACCAAACGATCTACGACGACGTCATCAAACTGATCCGCGAGATGAAGCCGTTCACCCAGTTTATCTTTGCCACACACAACGCCAATTTCCCCGTGCTGGGTGATGCCGAGCAAGTCCACTCCTGCCGCTACGAGGATGAGGTCGTACACGTGCGCAGTGGCAGTATAGACGCGCGTCCGGTGCAGGAAGCCATCATCAACATTATGGAAGGCGGCCAGGAAGCCTTCAATCGCCGCAAGGAAGTTTACAACCTATGGAAACCGCAGAACTCATCGAAATAATCAGCCGCGGCGAGGACAGCCGCCACCAGTTCAAGGCGGATTTCACCAATGCTGACTCGTTGGCCGCCGAGGTCGTGGCCTTTAGCAACACGGCGGGAGGGAGGATATTGGTTGGCGTGAACGACGATGGCTCTGTGTGCGGTCTTTCCGCAGGCGATGTCGGTCGCCTGAACAAACTCATCGCCAACTCGGCCTCGCAAAACGTGCGCCCAGCGGTGAATCCGCTGACCGAAAACGTCTCCCACCCTAGCGGCACGGTGATGGTCGTCACCATTCCGGAAGGCGTCAGTAAACCCTACATGGACAAGAATGGTGCGATTTGGGTGAAGAGCGGTTCCGACAAGCGACGCGCCACCTCGCGCGAGGAAATCCAGCGACTCTTCCAACAAGCCAGCCTTGTTCACGCAGACGAAACTCCTGTGCAAGGCCTCGGTGCCGGAGACATTGACCTGGCCTACTTCGAAACGTTTTTCAAAGACCAGTTCGGCGAATCGACTGCGGAGCACAACGTCCCCTTACCGCAGCTCCTCGCCAATATGAACCTCATGAACGGCGGTTCGCTCAATGTGGCCGGCGCGCTCTTGTTTGCAAAAGCGCCACAATTCCGGTTGCCCGCCTTCATCGTCAAGGCGGTGGCTTTCCCTGGAAAGGCCATCGAGGACCAACGCTACCTCGATAGCCGCGACATCAATGGCAAGTTGGCCGACGTCTTCCAGCAGACCCTCGGTTTCGTGGTCTCCAACTCCCGCGCCCCCCAAGGAGAACAATCCATAAATTCCACCGGCGAAGCGGAGGTTCCCCGCATTGTTTGGGAGGAGCTTTTGGCTAACGCACTTATCCATCGCGATTATTTTGTCTCCGCGCCGGTGAGGGTCCTCGTCTTCTCGGATCGCGTTGAAATCATCAGTCCCGGTCACTTGCCCAACAACCTGACCATCGAGAACATCAAGGCGGGAAATTCAAATATCCGGAATCCGATTTTGGCCTCTTTTGCTACTAAGTTGCTGCCGTATCGGGGTCTTGGTAGCGGCCTATTGAGAGCTCTGAAGGCCTACCCACACATCGAGCTGATCGACGACCGAGAGGGTAATCTTTTCAAGGTGATCGTTACACGGCGATAGTCGTCAAATCGGAGCCCATTGTGCGATTCCTCCACACCGCCGATTGGCACCTTGGGCGCATTTTCCACCAAACGCACCTGACGGACGAGCAAGGCCACGTCCTTGATCAAATCGCGGAAATCGCCCGCGCGGAGAAAGTAGATGCTGTGCTGGTCGCCGGTGATCTCTATGGTCACATCAGTTCGCCATCGAGCTCCAATTACCCAAGTCCAAGCGGCAATTTCCGCAGATTATGCCTGAGGGACATGAGCTGCTTCGCCTGCTGAGCAGTGTGGAGTTGGAAACCCTGGTCGCCAAAGTGTTCGAGGAGGCGGGCTGTTTCGTGCCCGCCTATCGCGGAGGCACGATGGCGGATGTGGATATCATTGCGCGTAATGAGCACCACCGCCCCGTCCAGCTAGGCTCCTTACAAATCCCAGCCCGGGAGAACTTGGCAATCCAGGTGAAATCATGGATGCGCGACCCGCCTCGCGTTGTAGATGGGGTGTTTTTTGTATCACTCAATCTTCACCGCAATGACCAGGGGAAAGGGTGGGATGCCGCTGCGCTCTGGTCCGTGCTGAAGACCTGCCCGCAAACAACGGGGTGGCTCAAACGTTCGCTCGATTGGCTGCCTGAAATGACGTAAACATCTACTCCATGTATTTTTTCTACATCGACGACTCGGGCAACCGCGACCCCGGCCTGCAATTGGTCCGGCCCGATGGAACCGTCTTTGTGAAAGACCACCTCTACGTACTCACTGCCGTCGGGCTCTACGAACACGACTGGCGGGCCGTCGAGGAAGAGCTCAACGACTACAAACTGCGACTTCGCGATACACTCCGACGAACCCGCGCCCTCGACACCGCGATCATCGACTGCGAGGTCAAATCCTCCTATCTTCGCAATCCGCGTGAACGTGAAAAACGCAGCCCATTCCTTCACGCCTTAGACGACGATCAACGCACCCGACTCGCCGAGCTCTACTACTCCCAGATCGGCAAGCATCGCATGCACCTGATCTCGGTCGTCATAGACAAACGACACCTCTACGCCGACACCACCGCCCACTTTGTCCATCTTCAGGCTTACGAAATCCTTCTGGAGCGAATCGAGCGCCTGCTGGCAGAGCGCTACCCCAAGCACCAGGGCCTGATCGTCATGGATGACAGCGAACGCGAGCTGAACCGCGCCGTGGCAATGAAGCATGCCCACCTGCTGCACCGCGGAGGCCGACGCATCGCATTTCGCCATATAGCCGAATACCCCTTTTTCACCGAAAGCAGCCTGTCGCACGGCGTGCAGCTCGCAGATCTCTGTGCGTACAACGCCTACCGGGCGTTTCGTCAGCAGGATTTCAGCTACCCGTTTTTCCAGCGGTTTTTACCGCACTACTACAGCTCCCGCCATACACCCGCCGACAAGCTCGATGGGCTCAAGGTTTTCCCAGATACCTCGCCTCTCATCGCGTGGGCAGCCGAATCGTATCGTCTGACACTCCAGACAAAGAAGCCCGCCACGGAGGGCGGGCTTCAGTAAAGTGGAGTCAGGCTGGGATTACCCATATCGAGCTGACCAGCAGCACCCGACTTGAAAAACTAAGCCACACCAAGCGGAACGCTTCAAGTTTTATCCCTCCATTTTCTATTCTCTACATCCACGTCCCCTCGGGGTGCCTCCCCCCGCAGATGTCCGACCCCGTTAAGTAAGATTCCTCCTTTCCCATGCTCAATCCCGTCGTCTTTACCGAACGCGTCGTGCGCGACTTCCTCCGCTACCAACTGACGACCTATCCGTTTGCCGATACCGATCTGCATGCCCAGCTCCGGCAAACGGATAG
>JBIIMH010000064.1:0-7775 GCA_044338095.1 Rariglobus sp.
GTCGTCTTTTTCGCCCGTGTCCCACGACACCACCAGGCCGGTGTGAGGTACGCGTTGGGCCACGGCGGCCTGCGCCTCCCGGATCACCGCCCACGAACTGTGCGGGCTGGGCTCCGCCGACGGCCGGAACCCTGGATCATACATGGAAAGCTGCACCATCAGGAACGGCAGGTCGGGTTGCTCGAATTGGCGGCGCCACGCGTCGATCAGCGTCTCCATCAGCGTCACAAATTGGGGTCCATCCGAAGTCTGGCCGGAATTCGAGCCGGTGTTGTTCTCGCCCTGGTACCAGATGACGCCGCGCACCGCGAACTGGCGCAACGGGGCGATGTGGGCGTTATACAGGGTGGAGGCCCACCAGCGGGGCCAAAGTCCGCTATCGTTGAAAGGCTGGGGACGCTTCTCGCTAAACGCGAGGCTGGCCGCTTCCGCAGCGGCCTTGCGCTTGTCCCATTCCGCCACGGTTTTATCAAAAGCGGCCTGCTTGGCTGGATACTCGGCAGCCCAGGTTCTCGAGCTAGTGATGAAGGGTTGCAGCCAAGGCAGCTTCTCCAGATCGCCCATCGGCACCCAGCACTCCGCCGAAGACGCGCCAACCGGAGTAACGATCAAACCGAGCGGACGCCCTACCTGAGCCTGGAGGGTGTTGCCGAAATAGAACGGCAGCCCCGGCGTTTTCCCGCTGCTTGGCCCCCACGCCAACTGACCGTCCTTGCGCTGGCCCCAAGGAAATTGGCGGAGCTGCGGCTCCATCGACCACCGAAATTCAGGCACGGTAAACACGCGAAGCAGGGGATTTGAGGGCTTGGCCGCCGCTTCGGCCCCCCCGATCGTTTCGGCCAGCACGGGCACCGCCATGTTGGACTGCCCGCCGCAGATCCAGACATCGCCGATCACCACGTCCGCAAAGCTCCGCGCCCCGGAGGCTGCCTCGATGGTGAGCGTGCGACCTTCGGCACTGGCAGCCAGCGGTGCCAGCTTGACGGCCCACTCGCCTTGAGCGTCCACCTCGGTGCTAACCGACTGGCCGGCGAAACGCACCGTGACCTGCTCCCCGGGCACCCCTTGTCCCCACACCGGTATGGGCCGGTCAGCTTGCAGCACCATGCCGCGATCAAAAATCCAGCACAGTTCGACTGCGCGGGATGACAGAGGGGCGAGACACACAAATGCGGCAACTAGGAGCAGGGAAGCTTTCATGAAGGAACGAGTTGGAGACAAACGTGAAGGGGAAGAGGGAAAACGCCGGCACCGGCTAGCGAACAGAGCGAATCGCATCACCCGAGGGGCTGGCCGGCCGCTGCACTCGCATAAGCATCGGTAAGACGGACCCAGCCGGCCCCCGGCCGGTCGATACTCGGGGCCTTGAACCGAGTCGCGCCGCCGCAGCCGAAATCGTCTGACGCCCTCCCCGGCAGATGTAGTCGGTCCGCAACGATTTCCTGCACCATGAGCGAGCAAGACCAAGCGAGCGAGGCCATTAAAGTACAAGGGGGTAGCGTATTCATTGGTGAAATGGACCCAAGCGTCCATAGGAACGGGCTGAGAAGGGGGGTATGAGCAAACAAAGGCGGGCAGGCGTTTGAGAATCTCACTCACCCACCCCAAAAAACTTACAACTGTAAAATAGTAGCCCGTTGCGGAAGCCGCACGTCAATAAAAAACAAGCGCATGCCTTTCACTCCACCGCTGACTCACTTTTGGACTGACCTGCTGAAAAAGGCACCCCCTAAATAGTTTTCTAAATAACAGGTTACAAACTTTGGCTCATGAACATGTGCTCTTAGCCTGGTCCAAATGCAGCGTACGAAGATGCCGCCTTTCTCCTGGGCACTTTGCGCGTCGAACGTCTCGCCATGCACGAGTTGCACCACAACCCCTGAAGCTTGCGCACGGAGCCCTAATACCAAGCGCTTGTTATGCCATGCACGAATTAGGCGGCGGTGCCACGCCTTATTGCTGTCAGGTGGGGCACCCGGCCCGACTCCACCACTCGTATCAGCGGCCTTCGTTCGATGCGCTTCATTTGGGAATTACGTAAGTTACGGCCGGTAATCGTTTCACCGCTAAATTTATATGAAAACCCCTCACACCGAGTTTATCCTCACCGACGAGGATTGGATGTTTCAACAGCTGGACCGCTGGATCAAGCAACTGCGCGGATCGCTTCACGCGGAACGCATCCCGCTGCGCGTCGAATTCGCGTTGGTGACAAGTGAGGAAGCGCGGGGATGTAGCGCTGTTCGCGGCGTGCGCGGGCGGCGAACCAGTCACCGTGTTCGCGCAGGCCCGGGCAAGCAGCATCGTCGGCGTCGAATTGCCGGCGGACCCGCGGCCGGAGTATCCGCGCAAGGCGGGCTTCCATCAGGCGCGCGCCGGACCGCCCAGCGGCTGACGACCTCGAGCCCGCCGGCATGGTGGACCGAGTCACGCTAATGAGTGGGGCCGGACCTTGCGTGTGTGCCCGTTATAAGCGGCTGGACGCGAGGTCCGGCCCGACCGAAATCACAGGCATACGTAAACCGTAGCTAACGGGCGCTGGCCGCTCCTGCTTGCGAGCACGGCAGCGGAGCGCCGGGCGAGGGTTCGAGGCGATGACGCAAAACATAAAAAATGAACAGCCCAACGAACACCGATATCAGCGAAAACACCATAAACCCGCTGTCGTAACGGGCAATCACCTCGCCCGGGGTAATCATCTCGCCCGGGGGAGTCGCTCCAGGATCGCTGGCCGTGAACACATCTGGAAGGATGACGATCGCATTGTTGATGAAATGCATGAGCATCGGCACGAGCAGTGTACGGGTCCGCAGGTAAACCAGCGACATCACCACGCCAAAAACGAAGGCCCCGAGGATATTCGGATGGTAAGAGGCGAACAGCACCGAGGTGGCGAGAATCGCACGCGCGCAGCCCCATTTGTCCGCCCACCGATGCAACAACACTCCACGAAAAAACAACTCCTCGATCACCGGAGCCAGAACGAGCCCGACAATGACCTCGTGGTGCAGTTCCATCGGGGGAAAACCATTCAGCAAGCTTGCGGCAAAGACAGGCGATAACTCTGCGATGGCGAACACAAAAATGAGCGTTGTTACCCCAACGAGGTAGAGCGGCACCAGCAATGCCACCCAGCCCCACTTCGATAGATTGCGTGGAGGCGGCCCGATCAGCTGCCGCGCGCTGACGCCGCTGCTGGAGCACTCGCATGCGCTCCAGCCGAGCAGAATCGCGTAAAAAACATACAGATCGAGATCATAGATCCAGTCCGTCATCTCGCCGGCACCGAACTTCTCCAAGTGCACCCCAAAGTGCACCCAGATTAGGTCGTAAATCCAGTACCATGCCCCGAGCCAGATGAGCAAGGTCCGGGCACGGGTCGTTTTGAATGCGGAAACCGAGGTCATGCGAGGACGCATGCGCTCGCCGAACCGTCAAGTCGCTATCGCCTTCGAGCGTGGCGACGCGGAAACCGCCTCGCGCGCCTTTTCCTCGCGCAGGCGCTGGTTGGACTCGGCCGAGAGCGGGAACTTCAGCGTCAGAACCATGCAAACCAGGAAGAAGGGGATCGGCCCGAGCGCGAAGGACCAACGCAGGATCTGGATCGTCGATTCGCTTTGCTGCGCGAGGTGCTGGTCGAAGCCGGAAAGCTGCACGATGCCTCCGCCCACCACTCCGATCATCGCGATGGCCACCTTGCAGCCCCAGTTATACATCGCGGTGTACACGCCTTCGCGACGCACTCCTGTGCGGATCTCGTCGTAGTCGCAGACCTCGGCCAGCATCGGGAAGGTCAACACCCACACGCAGGTCACGCAAATCTGCACCAGAATCTGAAACAGACACTGGGGCAGCACGGTCATAAACAGACTGGTTTGCTTCGGATCAAGCGGGGTGAAGACCAGCGGCGAGAGCAGGAACGCGATGATGATTCCGACCATGCTGGCGAACAGCAGCTTCTTCCGGCCAAACAGCGCCGACAGTTTCGGTAGCAGAAATGTGGCGGCGAAGCCCGCCACCGCGCCGGCAATGCTCGAATACATGAAGAGTTGGCTTGCGAGGTCCTTATCGCCGGGCGCGACAATCGCCAGATTGAGGTAGGTCGTCACGCCCAAGGTGGCGCACAACCCCACAATCGTAAACGACACGATGCCGGTCACCATAAGGAAGGGAACATTGCGCACCGTGTACTTGAATCCGTCGATCAGGCTGTGGGCATGACCGCCGCCCGCCTCCGCCGCACCGGGCTTTTCCTTCACCACCAGCGCCGCCGCGATGCCAGAAATGAGCACCAACGCACCCAGCACCATGCCGATGTTGGCGAGGGAGGCGGTAGGGGTGGCACCGAAAGAACCGTTGTAGACGAAGCGCTGCAGGAACGGGGCGATCAGCGCCAGCACCGCGCAGTTCGCGGCCACGCGATAGCCCGCCAGGCTGTTGCGGTCGTCGTCGGTGGTGCCCAGGGAAAGGCCGAACGCCATGAACGGCACGCTATAGATCGCATAAGCCGTGAAATAGAGGAAGGTAATGGCGATCAGGTAAACGTTGAGCTGTCCGGCGGTCAGGCCCGCAGGCGGTGCCCACAAGGCGTAACAGGCCAAAGCGCCGAGCACCGCACCGACGATCATAAACGGACGGCGACGGCCCAGTTTCGAACGGCACTTGTCGGAGAGATTCCCGAAAAACGGATCGATAAACGCCTCCCAAATGCGAGAGTACCCGGCGGCGGCGCCCACCAGCGCGGCGGCCAGTCCCCACTCGATGTTGTAAGCGACAAACACCAGCGCGAAGAAGGTGTTGTTCATGATCGAGTCGGGTAGATAGCCAAGACCGTAAAACAGCTTGGTCGTCAACGGGAGGCGGGGAGGTGAAGTATGCACGGGCAGTGGGGTTTAAACGTGAAAACGCGGGGATTAATGAGAGGACGCGGTAAGCTGCAGATCCATCAACACAAAGGCAATGTAAGTAAAGGGCTATACGGGCGTTCCCGCACCTTTGACAACAGTCAGTTTCGGCATCCGGCCAAGGTCAATTCATAAAACAAGCGGTTGCCTTTTTACGCCAATGGCTCTGCCACCAGGCCTGATTTTAGGTTCTCACCCCGCAAAGAGAGGCTTACTGCACGACACATCTATTACCGGCAGCCGGCCAATACCTTGGTTAAGAACAACCCTTCGCGATACTGCGGCACCCGCAAACCTCGGCGTGCCCGCTGCGCTCGCCTTTCCCGGCACCCAACGCTTCATCCTTTTCAGCCCTTTGCGGCTTGAGTAGCGGCTTGATCACCCTTCCGCCTTGCAAAAGCGCCGGCAGTTTGGCCGAGCACGTGCCTGCTATAGCCCGAACCCTGCTTGGTCGTACGGATGATGATTTCCCTTTATTGCGTGGTTTCCAGTTCCGGATCCATCTCCCGATCACCTATCGTGAACAGTCTTTTGCTGAACTGTAGGACCCTATCCCTTGCTGCGCCTGCTGAATCCAATCGGTTGTTTTCTCTGGACACATGCCCCCCCCCCTCCACCTGTGTAAAACGCTTTGCCTCGTGGCCGTCGGCCCGCCTCGCCCTCTGTCTGTTTATTCCCCCTTTATGCGTCACCTCACCTTTGCTTGCTGCATTCTATTCGCGATCCCACTCCTCGCCGCTCAGGCGGCCGAACCGGCGATGCCATTGCTGGCTGATAGCTGCCAGTTCGGAGAACCGGCCAGCACCCAAGCACACGGCTTTAGCAGCACCGGTGCGGTACGCTCCGAACACATCGAAACCGAGATGGGCGGCCTGAAGCGCAGCTATGCGGTGCAAACCGTGCAGGGCACCGGAAGTGGTGTGAGCTTTACCCTTGCCGGACCGCGTCATCCCGGGCCGGCGATTCTCGAAATCCAAGAGATCCACCAACGCCGCCCCCAGGCCTTCGGCTACACGGTAAGCGTCAACGGCCAGCCAGTGTACTTTCGCACTTACGAAGAACTGGGGGCCGGCCCCAACCATTACTTCGTGCGCATTCCGGATGCGCTCCACCGCCCGGGCGAGGCGCTCCGCGTCGAACTGACCAGCGCCGGTGCCCCTCCCTTCAGCCTGGGGCAAGTGTGGCTGTACAACGACTTCTTCGGCTGGGTCGATTCCCAGGAAAAAATCTACCGGCCGATGGCGATCACCAGCATGCGCGCGACGGCCAAGCTCGACGAGGCCCCGCTGCGCTCGTTTTGGCCGCTGGGCGACTTCGATCCGCCCAATTTTGCCCGGCACGCCACCGACCAATCTCGGGCCACCGTTCGCCGCTTCCTCGAGCAATCCGGCCGCACCGGCCGTCCCGTGCAGATCCTGCTCAACGGGCCCACCTGGGGCGGACAACTGACCGGCCCCGACGGACGCGGCGGCTATTTTACCGACGTGCGCTACAACCTCATGAATTTTCACGAGGGCGATGGCGAATTCACCCCCTCCTTTCCGAACATGTGGAGCAGCTCGTTCTGGGCCTCGTTTCAGGAGCCTCACCAAAACGCGATGATCGCGCGCCGGCTGCGCGAGTCTCTGCGCGAGGTTCCCGCAACCATCGACTTCCTGAAAGCGCGCGGCCAAGCCCCCACCCTCTACGTAGCACGCGATCTCGGCCCGCCAATGGGTGAGATCACCGCCAACGTGATCGCTGAAGCCGCACGCGATGGCATCGTCCTCGACCCCAAAGACGGCATGAGCCAGCCCGAACGCCTCTGGCTTTACCGGGATTCGATCCAACTCTGGAAAGAGTATGCGGACCAGCATCGCGAGGCCTTCGGCCGAGACAGCATCGTGGTGGATCGCGGCGAGGTCCGCCTGCCCGCCGAGCAGCTCCTCGACCACCAGTACTCCCACACGATCTTCCGAACCGCCGGCCCGATGAAAGACCCCCGCTGGTTTGGCGGCCAGACCGGCATGGTCGATGGGTTCTGGAGCAGTGGGGAGCTTTTTTGGAAAGACACTCCCCTCTACGATTACGTCAACGCCAACGGCAAGCTCGCCCACGTCAACCTCACGGTGACCGTGCTCAAGAACGACCCCACCCCGCTGCGCCTGCTCTACGCCTCGGGCTTTCAATTCGTCAATCTGTACCAGGACACCGAGCCGTTCATGGCGATCCTACGCCAAGCCGATGGCTGCGAAGAGGAGCCGGCGCTCGATCCCGTGCACGCCGAGCCCTCCTTGCTCAGTGCACCTTATCATCTGAACGAGTCCATCGGGGATCCCGCCCGCCTCGTCGAGACCGACAACCTCCGCATCCACAGCCAGGTCCGCCCCAACGCAGATGCGCACGCCAGCGCACGCTTGGCGGTGATCGACGTGAACCGGCCGGGACACCTGACCTACCGGCTCGACAACGGCGGAGAACCGTTTCCCGCCCCGCTCTCTCTGCGCTTGGATGGCCGCATCTCGCCCGGCCCAAAAAACCGGATCGAGGTGTTAGTCGGTCCCGACCTCGGCTCCCTGCGTTCGGTCGCCACCTTGACCGACCGCGACCTGCCCTGCCCCGACCATTGGGAACCGTATATGACGTCAAAAACCACGGTCGACCTAGGTAACACGATGGTGGGCCAGAACCAGACCTTGGTTCGTTTGGTTTTGCACGCCAGCGCAGCGCCGGATGCGGCCTTTTTGATGGATTGCCACATCGGCAGCCAATGGCCGCAGCGCAGCGGCCACCTCGCGGGCAATCCTTTCACCAAACGCCACCAGCGCACCCTCGAGCTCTGGATTCAGGAACGCGCCGTGGCGGAGACCATGCTCGGACGTTTTCGGCGCG
>JBIIMH010000369.1:0-2973 GCA_044338095.1 Rariglobus sp.
ACCATTGCGCATCAGATCAATTTGACCTCGAAGGTCAGTTTGGGGGTTTCGGCTTTGAGTATTCTGGTAGGTGGCGCTGTGGCGTTCATGATTGCCCGTCGTATCAGTCGTCGCATTTCGACTATTGCTCAAAATCTGCATGTCAGCTCGGACTCGGTCTTATCCGCCGCCACGCAGATGTCGGAATCGGGGCGCATGTTGGCCGAAGGCGCATCCACTCAGGCCTCCTCGTTGGAGGAAACCAGCTCAGCTCTCCATGAGATTGCCAGTATGGCTAAGCGGAACACTGAAGCGGCGCAGCAGGCCAAGCGTATTGCCAGTGAATCCCGCTCCGCCGCCGAAGCTGGCACGGGAGAAGTGGAATCGATGAACACGGCGATGGAGGCGATAAAGGTGTCCAGCATGGGAATTTCAAAAATCATCAAAACCATCGACGAAATCGCCTTCCAAACCAATATTTTGGCGCTCAATGCAGCGGTTGAAGCTGCCCGTGCCGGTGAAGCGGGGGCTGGTTTTGCGGTGGTTGCCGATGAGGTTCGTGCGCTCGCCCAACGCAGTGCGAGTGCGTCCAAGGAGACCGCCGTCAAACTCGCCGATTCTTTGGATAAGAGTAACCGTGGCGTCGCGATTTGTGGCCAAGTGTCGAGTCGGTTACGCGACATAGCCGAAAAATCACGCGCAGTGGATGACTTGGTCGCCGAAATCTCACTCGCTTCGGAGGAGCAAACCCAAGGCATTGTGATGCTTAATAACTCGGTCACCCAGATGGACGAGATCGTGCAAGCGAGTGCGGTCCAAACTGAGGAAGGCGCCAAAGTCGCCGAGTCGCTCAGCGTGCAAGCCGACTCACTGCGTCAAAGTGTTGGAGAGCTCACGAAAGTGGTAGGCGTGCGTGCGGTCGTCGCTTAGCCCGAACTCCGGAGCCGGCCATCGCGATCGGTTCCTTGATCGGCAGAAAAAAAGAGCTCAACTCGCTACTGACGTGATCACGCTAGTGGTCGGGTTTTAATGCGTTTGAATGCGAATTGGCATTAGTCGTTGGAAAACTTCTTCTTGCCGCCCCACTTGCGGTCGTCGGCGATTTCCAGGTGCTTGGTCTCAAGCTGCACCCCCGCCACCGCCGGGTGCTGGCGTAGCTCTTGGAACTTGGCCGGAGTCAGCTTCCAGCCGAGCGCCCCGCTTACCTCGGAAAACGCCGTGATGCGGTCCTCAAATACAAAGCCGAGACTCGTCTTGGTTTCGCCGGCAGCCTTGTCGAGCGTGGTGCGCAGCGTGCGCAGGAACTCGTTTAACTGCGGGTGGTGCGGGTGCAGCAGCCAGATTACCCGTCTCACGTTGGACATGACGTAGGCTTCCAGCGGACGGCATTCCTTCACGTTGATACGAGGGCCTTCCTGGCCGACGATGATGTTGCCCAAAATCACCACCTGCGCGTTCTCGGCGAGGTTCATGGCGAACTTGGCCGTGGCGTCAGCAAACATGTTGAACGGCATCGAGGCACTGCGCGTCGACAGGGTGAACATGTACCACGGCCGGTTATCTTTTTTGGCCAACCGTTTGACCAAGTTGCTGGAGAGACCGCACAGGCGGAACTCGACGCGTTCCCCGAGATGGAGCAACTCGCCCGGCGCGCAGGTATCGAGCGCGTCGGCCAGGCCAATATAGGCGTTCATCGGGTGACCGGTGACGTAGAAACCGAGCAGCTCTTTCTCGAACTGGAGGCGTTCGGTGGCGGTGAAATCGTCCTCCTCCGCGCTCATCGACGTGAGCTTGGAGGCGGGCGCGGCGGCGCGGGTTTTCTTGGGCGCAGGCGCTTCCGCGAGCATGTCGAAAAAGCCGCTCTGGCCGGAGGCGCGGTCGCGGGCGTTGGCGGCGGCGGTGGCCAGCGCGTTGTCGATGTTGTCGAAGAGCTTTTTGCGCGACGCGCCGGAAAAGTCGAAGGCGCCGGTTTTCACCAGATTTTCGAGCACGCGCTTGTTGAGCGCCTTGCCGTCCACCCGGGTAACGAAGTCGTTGAAATCGACGAACGGGCCGTTGCGTTCGCGCTCCTCGATGACCTTGAGTGCGGCACCTTCGCCCACGCCCTTGATGCCGGCCATACCGAAGCGGAGTTTGTCGCCGACGGGGGTAAACGCATCACGCGATTCATTCACGTCCGGGCCGAGCACGACCAAACCCATGGCTTCGGCTTCTGCGACGAAGTGCGACACTTTTTCGGAGTTGCCCAGCTCGGCGGTGAGCACGGCGGCCATGAATTGCACCGGGTAGTTGGCCTTCAAAAACGCGGTCTGGTAGGCGACGATCGCGTAGGCCGCCGAGTGAGATTTGTTGAAACCATACTGGGCGAATTTGTTGAGCAGGTCGAAGATTTCGTTGGCTTTGACCTCGGAGATCTTGTGCAGACGGCCGGCACCTTCGACGAACTTGACGCGTTCTTTGGCCATGCCCTCGACATCCTTTTTACCCATGGCGCGGCGCAGCATGTCAGCGCCGCCGAGAGTATAGCCGCCGATCACCTTCGCGCACTCCATCACCTGCTCCTGGTAGACGATGATGCCGTAGGTTTCCTTCAGTACCGGCTCTAGCAACGGGTGCGGATAGACGATGGTGGACGGATCTTTTTTGCCTCTGGCGTAGTCGGGGATGAACGCCATCGGGCCGGGGCGGTAAAGCGCCGAGATCGCGTTGATGTCGTCAATGTTGGAAATACCCACCTGGCGCGACGCGTTTTGCATGCCGCCGGACTCCAGCTGGAAAACGCCTACGGTCTTGCCCACGTTGAGCAGCTCGTAGGTTTTGGGGTCTTCGAGCGTGATGGTCTCGATGTCAAAAGTCGGGTTAACGGTGCGGCGCACGTTGGTCACCGCGTCGGAGATGACGGTGAGCGTCTTCAGGCCGAGGAAGTCCATCTTCAGCAGCCCGAGCTTGCCGACCGCGTTCATGTCGAACTGCACGGTGACGTCGCCTTCCTGG
>JBIIMH010000185.1:0-4755 GCA_044338095.1 Rariglobus sp.
TGTTTGCCGGTGTTGCGCACCATGCCTTCAAGCACCCGGGCCGAGGTCATAATCTTTTTGGCCACCGGATTGCGTTCCACCTCGTTGCGCAGATCGACCGACTTGGTGAGGGCGTCCTCCAGCGAAATGCTGATCTCGTCGGGGATCATCGTGACGAGGCGGGCGGCTTCGGCGTAGGGCAGGTTGTTTACCCGCGAAACGTCGCGGATGACCATCCTGGCGCCGAGCGTGCCGTAGGTGATGATGTTGGCCACGCAGTCGCGGCCGTATTTGTCGCGCACGTAGTTGATGACCTCCTCGCGGCGGCGCATGCAGAAATCGATGTCGAAGTCGGGCGGCGACACGCGTTCGGGGTTGAGGAAACGCTCGAAGAGCAGACCGAAGCGGATCGGGTCGACGTTGGTGATTTCCAAAAGGTAGGCGACGAGGCAACCGGCGCCTGAACCACGGCCGGGGCCGACGGGGATATTTTGGACTTTGGCCCACGCGATGAAATCCCAGACGACGAGGAAGTAGTCGACGAAGCCGGTGACGTTGATGATGGACAGCTCGTAGCCGGTGCGCAGGACGAGGAGCTCTTCGGGTGAGAGGCCGGAGTAGTCGGGCGGCTGGGGTTTTTGGCCGGGGGGCAGGTCAACGAGTTTGGCTAGGCGAGGGGCAACGTTGGGGTGGACGGCGACGGTATCGTAGTCGAAGTGGTAACGTTTTTTGAGGCCCTCGACGCAGAGCTGGTGAACGTAGCTGGCTGCGGTGTGGACCGACTTGATTTCGGGGGGCAGCGGGTAACGCGGGTAGCGTTCGGAGCCCTTGGGGAACGGAATCGCAAGGTCGCACATGTCGGCGACCAAGCGCGTGTTGGTGAGTGAATCCGGGCGCTCGCCGAAAAGTTTAAACATCTCATCGGCGCTCTTTAGGTAGAACTGATCGCCGGAGAACTTCATGCGGCTCTCCTCCTCGATTTTGGCGCCGGTTTGGATGCACAACATCGCGTCGTGGGGCGCGGCGTGTTCGTGTCGAACGTAGTGAACGTCGTTGGTGCAAATCACCTTCAGGCCGAACTCCTCGCTGAGCTTGAGCAGGTCGGGGATGATTTTGAGCTGTTCGGGGATGCCGTGGTCCTGGATCTCGACGAAGAAGTTTTCACGGCCGAAGATTTCAACGAAACGCCCGCAGGCGGCACGCGCCGCATCGTAGCGATCATGCAGCAGGTGTTGGGGGACGATTGCGGCGAGGCAGCCGGTGAAACCGATCAGGCCGTCGGCGTATTTGGCGAGGGTTTCCAGGTCGGCGCGCGGCTTGTAATAAAAGCCCTTGAGGTGGGCGTCGGAGACGAGTTTGAGCAGGTTCTGGTAGCCGGTGAGGTTTTTGGCCAGCAATCCCATGTGGTAATAGTTTTTACCATCCTCGGATTTGCCGGCTTTTTCGAGGCGCGAGGTTTCGACGATGTAGATCTCGCAACCGATGAGCGGCTTGATGCCCTTGTACTTCGCGGCATTGTAGAACTCTATCGCGCCAAACATGTTGCCATGGTCGGTGAGCGCCATGGCCTTCATGCCCAGCTCGTCGGCGCGCTCCATCAGCCGATCGATCCTACAGGCCCCGTCGAGCAGGCTGTAATCGGTATGAACGTGAAGGTGGACGAAGTCTGAGGCGGCGAACGACACAGCGTTTAGGCAACACGGGCGGAAGCTCCCTTCGCAAGCACGCGTTGGAGCTAAATTTGGGCGCTGCGCGGACTGTGGTGTTTACTTGGCGGGAGCGGTCTGTTCGGGGCGCTCGGGGCGGGCTTCGCGGTTCCAGCGGCGCACGTCAAAAAAGGTCACGTAAATGATCATCGAAAACAGCAGAACCATAAAAACGCTTTGGGCGGCGGCGATGAATTCGTGGGGCAGGGGGCGTCCGCGCAGCTTGCCAATCGTGGCGAAGAGCATGTGACCGCCGTCGAGCACAGGGATCGGCAGCAGGTTAAAAACCGCCAGGTTGATGTTCACCAGAATCGTGAACCAGAGCACGTAGCGGATATCCGACTGCGCGGCCATGTGGAAGACGCGCGCGATGCCGACCGGCCCGCTGAGCTTGGAAATGCCCACGTCGGACTGCGGGTTAAGCAGGCTGGCGAAGGTGTGGTAAGTCATGCCGAGAACGTCGCCGATTTGTTTAAGCGGGTTCGTGTACACCAGGCTCGTTTCAGTGGTAAAGCTCAGGCCGATTTCGGCGGGTTCTTGGGCGGCGGCGCGGGCAGGAATGGTCAGCGCGACGGTTTCGGTTCCGCGTTGAACGCTCGCGCTGACTGCACGCTCGGTGGCGCGCGTGAGGATTTCACCGTAAGTCTGGATGTTAAGAATGGGCGTGCCGTCGAGGGCGATGAGGCGGTCGCCGGGCTTGAAACCGGCGGTGGCAGCCAGGCCTGCGGGGGTGGTGGTGTGCACGATGAGTTCATAGCCGGGCGCGATGCCGACGCGGCGATCCTTGTCGTTGCCTGCAATCACCGGGTGCACGCGAAGTTCGATTAAATTACCGTCACGCTCGATCGTGAAAAGAGCTTCGCGACGGCCGTCTGGGGTGCGCCCGACGCTGGTGAGTAACACTTGCATGAGCTCCTGCCAGGTCTCGGTTTTGCGGCCGTCGATGGCGCGGACGATGTCGCCGATTCGCAGGCCGGCTTCGCTGGCGGGGCTGGTCACGCGCTGGCCATCGGAGGTGGTGAGTTGGTCGACTACGTAACCGATGCGGGTGGTGGCTTGCTCGCTGCTGGTGGGCAGGCCGGTTTTCCAAATGATGCAGGCGAGGGCGAGGGCGAACAGGATGTTAAAAAACGCGCCTGCGCCGAAGACTATCATGCGGGTCGCGTAGCCGGGAGGTGGGAGTTTTTGCAGGTCGGTGCGGGCTTCGCCTTCGATGCTGCGCATGTCGGCGAGTTGGGGCAGGGCGACGTAGCCGCCCAGAGGGAGCCAAGACAGGCGGTATTCCACGCCGTCTTTACCTTTCCACGAAAAAATCTTCGGGCCGAAGCCGATCGAGAAGCGCTCGACGATCACGCCACGACGGCGGGCGGCAAGAAAGTGGCCGAGTTCGTGGACGAAGATAGAGCCGCCGAAAAAGACCGCGATGAGCAGGATCGACCAGAGGTTTGAAGTGAGGGTGTTGAGGATATCCACGGGGGGAAATTAAAGTAGTGAGTAGTGAGTAGGCCGGAGGGCGTAAAGTGGGCGGAGGCGGAAAACATTCAACGTCCAACATTCCACATCCAACGTTCAAAGTTGAATGCTCGTTGAGCAAGGCAGCGATGCCACCAGCTCAATGATTCATGGTTCTCACAGTTGCTCTGCGGCGATGCGGCGGGCTTCGGCATCGACCGCTAAAACGGTGGCCAGATCGTCGGGTTCGCTGGAGGGGAGTTTCTCCAAAGTTTGGGCCACCACGCGAGGGATTCCCACAAACGGTAGTCGTGCGTCAAGGAAAGCGGCCACGGCTACTTCGTTGGCGGCGTTGTAGATCGCGGGCGCGGTTCCGCCCGCATGCATGACTTCGCGGGCGATCCGTAACATGGGGAAACGGGTTTCGTCGATGGGGCGGAACTCCAGGGAGAGCAGGCGATTGAAATCCAGTGCAGTCTCTACGCCGGGCGCACGCGTCGGGTGGAGTAACGCGTGCTGGATGGGAAAGGTCATCGAGGGCGGGCTGAGTTGGGCGATCATCGAGCCGTCGTTAAACCCCACCAGAGCGTGCACGATGCTTTGCGGGTGGATGACGGCGTGGCATTGCTCGGGGCGCAGGCCGAAGAGCTGCTGGGCCTCGATGAGTTCGAGCCCCTTGTTAGCGAGAGTGGCCGAGTCGACCGTGATCTTCGGGCCCATCGACCAGTTGGGGTGTTTGAGGGCATCGGCCACGGTGGCTTGCGCCAAGCGTTCGGCGGGCCAGTCGCGAAACGCGCCGCCGCTGGCCGTCAGGGTGATGCGGGCGACATCGGCGGAGCTGTGGCCTTGGAGGCATTGGAAAACCGCGTTGTGTTCACTGTCGACAGGGAGCAGTTGGGCCCCGCTGGAGCGTGCGGCGGCCATCACAAACTTACCTGCCAGCACGAGGATTTCCTTGGAGGCGAGGGCAAGGTCTTTGCCAGCGGCGAGTGCGGCGAGGGCCGGTGCGAGGCCGGTCGTCCCCACCACCGCAACCAGCACGGTGTCAGCCTCGGGCAGGCGGGCCAAATCGGTGAGTCCGGCCAGGCCGCCGTGAAACTGGGTGCCTGGGGCAAACGCTCCGGAGTTGCGTGCGGCGGCGAGCGCGGTGTCGTCGAACAGGCCGACGTGGGGTACGCGGAATTGTTGGGCGATGGCAGCGAGTTTCTCCCACTGGCCGCGTGCAGCTATTGCAACCAGCTCCAGTTTGTCCGGATGGGCCGCGATGACGCGCAGGGTGTTTTCACCGATCGAGCCGGTGGCACCTAGCAGGACAACGCGTTTGCGGGTGTTGGGTTGGGTTGGCGTGGTCATCGTTCTCGTTCGCCTAATCGTACTCGTTCTCTTGCCGAGTTCTCAAGGTACGAGAACGAGTAAGAGTCGGAGACCGTGAATCAGTGATTACAGCAGGCTGAAGATCAGGTAGCCGGCGGGTGCGGTCAGGATCAGGCTGTCCGACAAATCGAACATGCCGCCGATGCCCGGAATGGTGGTGCCGGAGTCCTTGGTGTTGGCACGGCGCTTGATGACCGACTCCACGAGGTCCGAGATGATGCCTAGGCCTGCAACGGGTAACGCG
>JBIIMH010000065.1:0-7700 GCA_044338095.1 Rariglobus sp.
CTCGAGCGCAAGGTAGGGGTTAACCGCATTGCTGCCGAAGGCGAGCAGGGTGGCGACCTGGTGAACGTCACGGGCTTCGCCGGTCTCAGCCATGAGGTCGGCCTGCAGGCGCAAGCCGGCGCGCACGAGCTGTTGGTTAACCGCACCGACGGCCAGAAGCATCGGAATGGCGGCCAGCTTGGCGGACGCGCCGCGGTCGGAAACGATCACGAGCTTGGCGCCGGCCTTGCCGACCGCGGCCTCGGCCTGGGCGGCGAGGGCCTTGACGGCGGCCTCGAGCGCGTCGGGGCCTTGCGAGGCGTCGAACAGTGCGGGCAGCCGGACGACGCGGTCCTTGAGGAAGGAAACCTCAAAAAGCGCGGCCACCTCGTGGTCGAACAGGATGGGCGAATCGAACTCGACGAGGCCGGTGGTTTTCGGGAATTCCTCGAACAGGCCCAGGCGGCCACCGAGGTAACCGGTGAGCGACATGACCGTTTTCTCGCGG
Source organism: Rariglobus sp. (assembly GCA_044338095.1). Taxonomy (GTDB): domain Bacteria; phylum Verrucomicrobiota; class Verrucomicrobiia; order Opitutales; family Opitutaceae; genus Rariglobus. Next base: position 488 of record JBIIMH010000065.1, read on the forward strand.
ATGGAATCGATCGGCGGGTTGGTGACCTGGGCGAACAGCTGCTTGAAATATGAATACAGCAGGCGGGGGCGGCGCGAGAGCACGGCCATCGGCGTGTCGTCACCCATCGAGCCGGTCGGCTCCAAGCCTTCGGCGAGCGGGGTGAGGATCAGCTCGATCTCGTCGTGGTCGTAACCGAAGGCGAGTTGGTCGACGACCGAAGGGGAAGCTGGGGCGGTCGCGGCGGCAGAGCCGGAGGCGGGAGCAGCCTGGATGTTAACCAAGTGTTCGGCGCACCACTGCTTGAATTGCGGATCCGTGGTGAAGCGGGCCTTGATCTCTTCGTCGTGGTAAAATTTGTGCTCCACGAGATCAAGGGCGAGCATGCGCCCGGGCCCGAGACGGCCGGCCTCGACAACTTTACCCGGAAAGTCATGCACCAGACCGGCTTCGGAGGCCAAGATGAAGTAGCCATCGTCGAAAATCTTGTAGCGCGCGGGACGCAGGCCGTTGCGGTCGAGGGCGGCGCCGATGGTGAGACCGTCGGTGAAAACCACGGCGGCGGGGCCATCCCACGGCTCCATCATGCCGGCGTGATAACGGAAAAAGCCGCGTGTTTCGGCGGAGAACTTTTTATCTTTTTCCCAGGCCGGGGGCATCATCATCATCGCGGCGTGGAGCGGGCTGCGGCCGCCCAAAGTGATGAGCTGGAGGGCGTTGTCGAAGGAGGCGGAGTCCGACATGGCCGGCTGAACGAGCGGCTTGAGGTCGGCGAAACGCTCGCCCCAGACCCCGTGGGAGACGGAATTTTCACGGGCGCGCATGCGGTTGCGATTGCCGCGGATGGTGTTGATCTCGCCGTTGTGGGCCATCATCCGGAACGGATGCGCCAAGTGCCAGGTGGGGAACGTGTTGGTCGAGTAGCGCTGGTGGAAAATCGCGAACGCGGTGGTGAACAGCGGCGACTTCAGATCGGTGAAGTACTTGCGCAACTGCATGGGCGTGAGCAGGCCCTTGTAAATGATGGTGCGCGAGGAGAACGAGCAGACGTAAAAACCCTCGATTTTGGCCTCGGCGACCTGGCGCTCGATGCACTTTTGGGCGAGGAAGAGTTTGCGCTCAAATTCGTCGTCGGCGAGGTCCTCCTTGCGGGCGACGAGCGCCTGAAGGATGAGCGGCTGGGTTTCTATAGCCTTGCGGCCCAAGCAGCTGGAGTCGGTTGGGACTGCGCGCCAATCGAGCCAGGCCAGGCCCTCGGCCCTGATGGCGGCCTCGACGATTTTTTTGGCGTGGGCTTGGGCGTATTCGTCACCGCGGGGCAGGAAAATCATGCCCACGCCCAGGTCCTGCTCGCGGAACAGGGACTTTTTGCGCTCGGCCAGGTAGGCCTTCCAGAGGCAGCTGGGTGAGCAGGCCGGCGCCGTCGCCGGTGACCGCATCGGCGTCGATGGCGCCGCGATGGGCGAGGGCCTTGAGGGCGTCGATGGCGCGCTTGAGCACATCGTGGGAGCGCTCGCCGGTGAGCTTGGCGATGCACCCGACGCCACATGCATCGTGTTCTTGTTCAGCGGAATAAAGCGGTGACGTAAGGATCTTGGCCATGGTTAACAAAGGTAAGGACGGGACGATTATGGGACCCGGGATATGCAGGAAGTGCGCCGCTTATGATGAATAGTTACAGACAGAATAAGGAGCGATTCGTTGGGGCGGCGAAAGGGCGGCGCAAGCGTAATTTCCGGAGCGGATTGGCAGGGGCTAAAAACACGAAAAAACACGGCGTGGACGGTTCGGAATTTGGCCTTCGCCGGGTCCTCTTTTTTTGGTGGGGCGCACACAGACCGGCCAAAACGGTGCCAACGTTAAACGTGAGAGGGCGCGGGTGCTTTTGCCGGAAGCGGGGCCACTGGCGAGGCAGCTTAGGGCGCGTATCCGCCCCCCTCAGTACTCCCACTGCTCGTGCCGGACCGGCAGGCGGTTCAGGCTGGCGCGGTGAGTTTTCCACTTGGGCAGGAAGCGGTTCATCAGCGCCACAAAGCGGGCGTTGTGCGTCGGCTCCAGCAGGTGCACCAGTTCGTGGACCACCAGGTATTCCAAGCACTCCCTCGGTTTCTTTGCCAGGTCGGTATTGAGCCGGATCGTGCGCGCAGCGGGGTTGCAGCTACCCCACTTGGTTTTCATCCGTTGCACATAAAAACGCGCCACGCTCACCCCCATCACCGCCTCCCATTTGGCGATCAGCGCCGGGGCCGCCGCCTTGAGTTCTTCGCGGTACCACGCATCCAGAATTTCCTGCTTCTTCGCCTGACTCCAGCCCGGCCGCGTGCGGAAGATCAGCTTGCGGTGGCTCAGCTCCACCGCTGCCGGGCCGTCCGTCTCGATGATTTTCAATAAATACCGCTCTCCCCACAGGTAGTGGCTTTCGCGGTCGAGATATTCACGAGGAGTCTCCCGGTCCTGCGCGTGGAGCTTCCGCTGTTGGTCACGAATCCAGCCGAGTTTCGAGATGGCAAACACCCGGATCGTGTCGAGGCTCAGGCGCGCCGGTGCCGCAATCGTCACCCGTCCCGTCGGCGGGTGCACGCTCAGGTGGACGTTTTTGATGTCCTTCCTGACCACGTCCACCGCCATCTCGCCGAGCTGAACCTGCGTGCGCATCAGTATTCGCCCTGCGCCACGACGATGGGAAACAACCGGTCCACCTGGGCCATGTCCCGCACCACGTCATGGATAATACGCTTCACTTCCCGCTCTTTGGTCAACACCCCGCGCCACCCGTGCGGCTTGCGGGCGCGAATCTCCGCGTCGAGTTTCTGCGCCGTCGCCAGTAACCGGGCAGCGAGCGCCGCATCGTCATCGCCAATGGACTCCGTCGCTGCCGCCACAGCGTCCTTTTCGAGTTGGTTATAAATCGCCCGCCGACCGGGGCTTTTCTTGAGCGGCTCGGGCGTATTGTCCGCCGCCCCGGCCATGACCTGCTGGGTCACCTGAGCCATACGCTTCAAAAACTCCTCGTAACTGATCCGCTTGGCCCGCAGGTCGGCCAAAATCTCGGCCAGCAGCGCGGACATCTTGTCGTAAAACGCCGGGTCGTTGAGGTGCTCTTTGATGATTTTGCTGCGCACGTTGTTGGCGATGGTTTCCGCCACCGCGCCGCGATCCCCCTTGATCCCTTCAGGAAGCCGACTCACCGCCTCAGCCATGCCGCTGCGCACGATCACGTCCAACAACCCCACGTCACCGAAGTCCGAAATCTTCCGGGGTTCCTTCGCCTCGATGTAGGTGTCGATCAGGTGCCGCATGTCGGCCTCATACGCCTTGAGGTCGATCGTCTCGCCGCTGGCCTGGCGGATGATTTCCCGCAGTTTGATGTAGCGCTCAATGTCCGTTTTGATTTGGCCCACCCGGCTCGTGCTGTAACCGGCCTGCGGCAGATCGTCGGCGATATTGGCGTAGGCGCGCAGCAGCGTTGCGGCGGCCTTGTAGAGTCCGGCGCGCTGGGGTTCGTGGGCCTTGAGGTCATCGGCGATTTCCGTGTTACCGCAGAAATAGCGGATGTGCTCCAAGTCGCCTTTGGGCGGCTGCACCGGGTCGCACAACATCGCGATGGCTTCGAGCGCACCGTCCAAGCGCTCGCGCCCCTTTTTAAGGCGGTCCTGCATGAGTACCTCCGGGCTGACCCCGCCCGCCGAGTTGTCCAGCTCGTTGGTGTAAACCTGGAGCGCGCCGGTGCCGTCCTCGTTCACCAGCTTTTTAAACAGATCCTTGTAATCGACGATGTAGCCGAAGGTCTTGTCCTCGCCGTCGAGCCGGTTGGTGCGGCAGATGGCCTGAAAAAGCCCGTGGTCCTGCATCGACTTGTCGATGTAGAGGTAGGTGCAGCTCGGCGCGTCGAAGCCGGTAAGCAGCTTGTCCACCACGATGAGCAACTTCATGGTGGCCGGTTGCTTCTTAAACAGGTCCTTGGCGTGGTCCTCGTAGCTCTCGGTCAGGGTTTTACCCGGCTTCAGCTCCACGGTTTTGAGCAGCGCCGTGTAGGTGTTGTAGAGGAACTGCTTCTCGGTCTCGGTGTTGGCACCGGTTTCCTCCAGGGTCACGTCCTTGGCCTGTGGGTTGTAGGAGGTGATGACCGCGCACCGGCCCTTGAACACCGTCTTCTGAAACAGCTCAAAATACCGGGCCGCCTCGTAGATGCTCGACGCCACCAGGATCGCGTTGCCGCGCTCGCTGCTCAGGCGCGGTTTGACCCCGAAGTCGTGCACGATGTCCATGACGATGCGCTCCATGCGGGAGCGGGAACTGAGCACCTTTTGCATCGTGCCCCACTGCTCGCGCAGGGCGGCCTTTTGCCAGTCGTTGAGCCCCCGGGTCTTCGCCTCGAACCAGGCGTCCACCTTGTCCTGTGAAACGAGGTCCTGTTCGACGTCGCGCGCCTCGTAAACGAGGTCCAGCACGACCTCGTCGGCCACCGCCTCGCCGAATTTGTAGGTATGGATGTAGCCGCCAAAGATTTCCTCGCTCGTCGCCTTGTCCGTTTTCAGGAGCGGCGTGCCGGTGAAACCGATGAACACCGCCCCGGGCAGGAGCGCCTTCATGGTTTTGTGCAGCTTGCCGGTCTGCGTGCGATGGCACTCGTCCACGAAAACAAACAACTCACCGACGGCGGGGCTCGGCTGGGTGCCCAGCTCTTTAATAAACGCGTCGAAGTCGCCCACGTCCTTGCGGCCAAACTTGTGCACCAGGGAGCAGAGCAAGCGCGGGGTGGCTTGACCGAGCTGCGTCATCAGGTCGCGCCCGCTGTTGGTGCGGTGGATTGTTTCCCCGACACCGGCAAAGACCCCGTCGATCTGCTTATCGAGTTCGTCGCGGTCCGTCACGATAAGCACCCGCGCCTTGGGCCGGTTCTCCAAAATCCACTTGGCCAGCAGCACCATGACGATGCTCTTACCGCTGCCCTGAGTGTGCCAGATGATGCCGCCCTTGCAGGATTTGACGTGGGCCTGCGCCGCCTTGATGCCGAAATACTGGTGCACCCGAGGCAGCTTTTTCTGCCCGCCGTCGAACACCACGAAGTCGTGCATCAGCTCGATCAGCCGGTCCTTGCGGGCCATTTTCAACAAATACTTGTCGAGGGTGAAGCGGGAGTCGTCGGCCGCGTCCTCCTTCCATTGCAGGAAATACTTTTCCTCGGTGCCGATGGTGCCGTAGCGCAACCCCTCGGAGTCGTTGCCGGCGAAGACAAATTGCACCGTGGTGAAAAACCACGCGTTAAACTCCGGCAGCTGGTTGGATAGAAGCTGGCGGATGCCGGTACCGATGGAGGTGTGGCTGTTTTTGAGTTCGATCACCGCCACGGCGATGCCGTTGACGTAGAGCACCAGGTCGGGGCGGCGCTCCAGCGGACCGCGCAGCGTGACCTCTTCGGCGAAAGCGAAGTCATTTTTCTCCGGCTGGGTCCAATTGATCAGGTGGACGGTTTCGGTCGGCTGGCCCGCCTCGGTTTTAACCGGCACGCCGTAGCGCAACAGGCTGTAAACCTTCTGGTTGCTGTCGTAGAGGCTGCGGGTCGGGTTGTCGGCCTCGGTGCGCAACAAGTAGAGGGCGCGGCTGATTTGCTCCGGAGCGTAGCCGGCTTTGGCCAGGTAGCCGGTGAGCAAGGACTCCTCGATGTTGCTGTTAGCCGGGAAATCCGACCGGTCGCCAAGATAGCGGTAGCCGAGCTCGTCGTTGAAGAGGGCGATGACCCGGTCCTGGGTGGCGCGTTCCGGTTGGCCGAGGGTGCTCATGGTTTGTCCGAGTTAATTTGCCAGTGTCCGCCTTTGGCCGTGCCGATGGGTTGAAGGATGCCTTGGGCAAAGCCGCAGATACATTTCAGGAACTCGTCGCGCCACGTCTCCTTCCCCTCGGTGTGTTGGGTTTCTTTCATGGGTGATGGACGGTCATTGTTGCGGGCGCCGGACTTACGAATAACGGAAAACGCTTAACGATTTTCACACGGTTCCTTTGAGCGTTCCAAGCATGGGAGAGAATCTGACGATTACGGCAAAACATCTGACGATTATCTGACGATTAAATTGACGCCTTCTGGCGGTAAGAGACCGCCCGTCCGCGTCCACTTTTTTCCGCAATGCCTAGGTTTATTAAAATATTAAAATCCCTAGCGGCGGTGTCACGGGTTACGCCAAACTCTTTTTCACAGCGACGACTGGTCAGCTTTTCACCGGCGGCGAGTAACACCACCATCTTTTTTTGCCGTTCGCTGAGCTGTGCCTCGACCGCCGGGCTGATCGGTCCGGTCACTCCGGCCGACACGGTCAGCCGCTCGTAGTCCCCGGCCGGTCCGGGCAGCGTGACCACGAAAAAGCCATCCTCCTGGCCGATCTTCGGCACCTCAAGTCCGTGGTTGAGCATGGCGTCGCGCATCCGGGCAAAACCTGTGCCGCGTTGCTCCATCAGCGCCATGGTGGCCAGCGCCTGAGCGACCAGCGGGTTGCGCGAACAGGGCCGATAGCCGCCCCGCCGTAGCCGCGCCGGAGTGAGCGGCTTCAACGGATAACCCGGACTCGCGATTTCGATGCGGTCGCTGAACACCCGCACGAAAATCTTCCGGGCCGCATCCTCATAATTACGGTGGGCCACGGCGTTGACCAACCCCTCGCGCAGGGCGGCCACTGGATATTCGTCCAATCGCAGGTTGTTCAGTCCCACCACCCGGCGCGGGTGGAAGGTGTGGTCGTCGATGAATTTCAACACCTGCTCCAAGGCCAGCGGCAACGGCGCATTGAGGCTCAACTGCCCCTTGGGGCGCCCGGTGATGCGCGCACCCTCGTAGGCATCGGCCAGAATCTCGCATTGCGGAAACCGGTTGGCCGGCCGAGGTGCGAACACCACAAAGGCCGCCGCCGTGGGATGAAAGTGGGCGTTACCTCCGGCACTTACCGCCAACCCGCGCGCGTGGAGCGCTTCGCCCCCGGTCCGAAATAACGCTTCGGCCGTGCTCGTCGCCAGCGCGTGGTTGAACCGGTCCAATAATCCTTGGTCGAGTCCGCCGGTCTGGACATCGGTCAGCACGGCCGACTCAAACGACGAGGCGGCTTCCACCTGCTGTTCACCCTCGGCGATTTCGCTAGGCGTGGCTTGCAGATCGAACGCCTCCGCCAGTAACCGGCGCAGCGCTTCCAGCATCACCGGGCGCAGATCCTCCCGGTCGTGAAACCGCTTGTAGGTGAACCCGTCC
>JBIIMH010000066.1:0-7685 GCA_044338095.1 Rariglobus sp.
GCCGATCAACTGACCCATAAGGAGCTTCACGCTGGTCTGATGGCCGCACGGGGCAAAAAGAAGACGTGGGCAGAAGATCGCATCAAGGCGCTCAAGTTAAACGACGTCATCCGTGCAAGCGGTGGCGGTAAATACATCATGGCTTAATCCGTTTACCCCGCACCCCGAAAGCACCCCGTTTTTACCCCGCACGGGGTGTCGATATGACCTTACCCCGCACCCCGCCCGTATATATAGGGCGGGGGAAAACGGGGTAAGGTAAGGGCTGAATCGGGCGAACGCTACTCCGCCAAGAATCAAGACCCCTCAACACCTCAATCTTCTCCACCTTATGACCACCACCATCACCGCCACCATCACCGCCACCACTGAACCCCTCGATCCATTTTTTGCCGCCTGCGCTTTGATCGCGGAAGGCGACTCCGTTTCACAGGCCTGCAAAACCGCTGGGGTTGCCCGGCGCACTTTCTTCCGCCGACTTGCTGAGGCAGGGGAAGGCGACCCGTTGAGGCACTGCTACGCGCGCGCAAGGGCCGCTAGGGCTGATTCCCGTTCCGGCGACATCGAGGAGTTGGCCCGTCGCACCTGCCTCCGTAAGGATGATCCCGAATATCTCGATCCCAACGCGGCACGGGTGGCGATTGACGCGGTAAAATGGCTGGCGGGAAAAGAGAACTCCGCCAGATACGGGGACCGGGTTACTGTGGAAGCTCCGCCCAAGCCCGCCGCCACCCGCGAGGATCATTTAAAAATCGTCCAGGAGTCCGGCATCGACCTCGCCGCAATTCTTGAATGCTACTCGCTGCCATCTGTCTAGGGCGCCGGCTTCAGCCCAACCCATTAGCCGGCCGCCTGAACTCGTAGGCCTACCCCCGCCGTTGTCCAACCCCCGGTGCGATGATGGCGCGTTGCCTAGTCCGGCTACGTCTCCTGCGGGCGGTGCGGGCAGGAAAATCTTCCACCTTTCCCCCAACCCCAGCGTTGCCCTCCCTCGGCACCCGCCCCAAAAACTCCGCTTCTCTCATGGCCGACGACACCAAGAAGCAGCTCGAAACCCAACTCTGGAACATCGCCAATACCTTGCGCGGTAAAATGGGCGCCGATGAGTTCCGCGACTACATCCTCGGTTTCATTTTCTATAAATACCTCTCCGAGCGCATCCACCTCTTCGCCGACGACATTCTCCAGCACGACGGCGTCACCTTTGCCCAGATCGACGAAGCCTCCGCTGCGGGCAAAACCATGCTCGCTTCCATCCGCGAGGAATCCCTCGGCCGGCTTGGCTACTTCTTAAAACCCTCCCAGCTGTTCCACCGGGTCGCAGCCAAGGGCGCGCAGGCCACCGATAACTTCATCTTGGAGGACCTCGCCGGCATCCTGAAACACATCGAGGCCAGCACCCTCGGCCATCACAGCGAGGACGACTTCGAGGGTCTGTTCGAGGACATCGACCTGGGCTCCTCCAAACTGGGCAAAACCGAAAACCAGAAAAACGAGCTCATCGCCAAGGTCCTCACCCACCTCGACAAGATCGACTTCCGCCTCGCCGATACCGAGGCCGACGTGCTGGGCGACGCCTACGAATACCTCATCGGCCAGTTCGCCAGTGGCGCGGGCAAGAAGGCCGGCGAATTTTACACCCCGCAGGAGGTCAGCACCATTTTGGCGAAAATCGTCACCACCGGGAAAAAATCCCTGAAGAGCGCCTACGATCCCACCTTCGGCTCCGGTTCCCTCCTGCTGCGCGTGGCCAAGGAGGTGACCGACGTGGGCTGCTTCTACGGCCAGGAGATGAATCCGACCACCTACAACTTGGCGCGGATGAACATGATTCTCCACGGCGTCCACTACCAGCGCTTCGACCTGCGCAACGAGGACACGCTGGAACACCCCGCGCCCGAGCACGCCGAGTTGCGCTTCGAGGCCATCGTCGCCAACCCGCCCTTTTCCGCCGAGTGGTCCGCCAGCGAATTGTTTAACCACGACGAGCGTTTCAGCGCCTATGGCAAACTCGCGCCCAAGACCAAGGCCGACTTCGCCTTCGTCCAGCACATGGTCCACCACCTCGACACCGGCGGCACCATGGCCTGCGTCCTGCCCCACGGCGTGTTGTTTCGCGGCGCGGCTGAGGGCCATATCCGCCGCTACCTGATCGAGGATTGCAACTACCTCGACGCGGTCATCGGCCTGCCGGCCAACATCTTTTATGGCACCGGCATCCCCACCTGCATTCTGGTGCTGAAAAAGCAGCGTGAAAACCCCGACGACATCCTCTTCATCGACGCCAGCCAGTGCTTTGAGAAGGTGGGCAACCAAAACCAACTCCGCCCCGCCGACATCGAGCGCATCGTCAGCACCTACCGGCAACGCGTGAGCGTGGCCAAGCTCAGCCACCTGGCCAAGCTCAGCGAGGTAGTGGAAAACGATTTCAACCTGAACATCCCGCGCTACGTCGATACCTTCGACGCCGAGGCGCAGGTGGATTTGGCGGCGGTCTCCACGAAATTGGGCGAGTTGGAAAAAGCGATGGGCGAGACGGACCAAGTCATCGCCGGGTTTTGCACGGAGTTGGGCATCAAAGCGCCCGTTTGAGCCATGAATCTGAATCGAAATAGGGCGCCCCTTCAGGGCTCAGACGGTCGCGGAATGCAGACCCAGGGCGTTGCCCTGGGCTGCGATAGGGTGCCCCTTCGGGGCGGAAGAAACGGTGCGGACGGCGCGGGCAGAACGGACGGCGCGGTTGGCGTTGCCGTCATCAGAGCCACTGGCGCGACGGTCTTTAGCGCCAAGGGCGCGGCCTATTACAGCCCAGGGCAACGCCCTGGGTATCGTGCAACCCAACGCCGAGCCCTGAAGGGGCGGCCTAACCCCGACCAACGCCCGGAGGCCACCGCATGAAGCCGAAGCCGAAAACAACGCCGACGCTGCGCTTTCCGGGGTTTGCGGGGGGATGGGGCGAAAGACGACTCGGCGAACTTTGTTCAACCTTTCGAAGCGGCAGCGGCATCACGTCCGAGAATATTTCGGAGGCTGGGAAGTTTCCGGTCTTTGGCGGAAACGGACTTCGAGGATACACCGATACTTTCACCCATGATGGGGTCTTTTTTCTTATCGGAAGACAGGGTGCGCTTTGTGGGAATATCAATCTTGTTAAGGGGAAGACATTCATTTCCGAACACGCCATTGCGGTTGCAGGTAACGAGCTAACAGACACCGCTTGGCTGGCCTTCCGACTTCACCACCATAATCTAAACCGCCTTTCCGAGTCATCGGCACAACCAGGCCTATCGGTTGGTAAGCTTACGCGTCTGAAGTTCCATATCCCCACGCTGCCCGAGCAGCGGAAGATTGCGGCGTTCCTGACGGCGGTGGATGGGCGGCTGGAGCAACTGCGCCAGAAGCAAGCCCTGCTGGCCGACTACAAGCGGGGCGTGATGCAACAGCTCTTCACCCAAGCCCTCCGCTTCAAAGACGACCACGACCACGCTTTCCCCTCATGGGCGGAGACGACGCTGGGGGCGATTGCATCGTTTTCTAAGGGCTGCGGAATCGCCAAGGCCGATGTGCATGAAGACGGTGCGCTGCCATGCATCCGCTATGGCGAGCTCTACACGCACTACTCGGAGCTCATCGGCGACGTGAAATCCCGGACAAATGTGCCCGAGACGGATCTCGTTCTGAGTCAGCGAAACGATGTCATCATTCCGGCGTCTGGCGAAACCCACATCGACATTGCGACCGCCGCCTGTGTTACGGTGGACGGCGTGGCATTGGGCGGTGATCTCAACATCATCCGCACGAAGCAGAACGGGGTATTTCTCGCCTATTACCTGAACAACGCCTGCAAGCATGCAATCGCGGGGATGGCTCAAGGAAGCTCAGTCATCCATTTGTATCCAGATCAACTCAAGCGGCTTCGCCTGCACCTTCCCTCGGTGCCTGAGCAAACCAAGATCGCGGCCTTCCTGAGCGCGCTGGACCGCAAGATCGAGAACGTGGCGGCCCAGCTCGACCACACCCGGGCCTTTAAGCAGGGGCTGCTCCAGCAGTTGTTTGTTTAACGGGAGCGCACTTGATTTCCGCACCCGCCACCACCAATGTCACCCCATGAACCAAATGCTGCTCCTGCGGGAATCCCGCTCAAAGCACACGTTGACGAGCTCCGTCGCCGCTGCGCGGCAGTTGCGCGCTTTCAAGGCGGTTCTACCCATTACCTCGAAGAAGTCGCCCTCTTCCGCGCCTACGCGGTCGAAAAAGCGCTGATCCTCGCCCAGCCGCCGGCCGAGCTGGCCCAGCCGCCCAGCGACGAGGGCAACGAGCATCAGGTTTGGTTTCAGCCGGATAAGGCCTCCTTCCTCAAGGTGACGTGGCCGGATTTTTTCGGGCTGCGGGTGCTTTACCAGCCGGACGAAGACGAGCGGGCTTCACCCATCGGCTATTTGGAGCGCTGGCAGCTGCACAATGAACTGTTTGGCGACAGCGTCACCTTCCTCGGCGCGCTGGAAGAGTGCGGAAAATTGCGCCTGGTCATCCAGCAACCGGCCATCGAGGGGGAGCCCGCCACGCTGGAGCAGATCAACGGGTTTTTCACCGACAACGGCTGGCAGCGGTTTGCGGTGAACGACGACATCGCCTACTTCGACCGCGAACGGCAGGTGGTCATTTCGGACACGCACCGGGGTAATTTGATTCTGATGGACGACGGTCTGCTCGCCCCCATCGACCTGCGCGTGCAACCCGTTGACGGGGCCTTGCTGGATTATGTAGTCAACGCCTGCGGGGGCTGATTGGTTCTGCGCCAGCCATGGAACCCATCATTCCGATGACCCAGCCCGAGCACGTGCTCGAAACCGAACTGGTCGCCCAGCTCGTCGCCCAGGGTTACGCACCGGTGGCGGTGACCGACGAGGCCTCAATGCTGGCCAACCTCAAGGCGCAACTGGAGGCGTTTAATGGGCTGACGCTGTCGGCGGGCGAGTTTACGCAAGTGCTCCACCACCTGAACAAAAGCTCCGGGGTGTTTGCCAAGGCCAAGACGTTGCGCGACCGGATGAAGCTGGAGCGGGCGGACGGGACGACGGTTTACCTGGAGTTTTTCGACGCGGTCACACCGCTGCGCAACCGCTACCAGGTGACGCGGCAGGTGGAGGTCGAGGGGGTGTATAAAAACCGCTACGACGTGACGGTGTTGGTCAACGGCCTGCCGCTGGTGCAAATCGAGCTGAAGCGGCGCGGGCTGGAAATGAAGGAGGCGTTTAACCAGATCCAGCGTTACCAGAAGCACAGTTTTTGGAGCGGGCAGGGGCTGTTTCACTTCGTGCAGCTGTTTGTCATCTCGAACGGGGTGAACACCAAATACTACGCCAACGCCCGGCGGCAGTCGTTTAAGCAGACGTTTTACTGGGCGGCGGTGGACAACCAGACGATCCGCGAGCTGAAGCCGTTCGCGGCGGCGTTCCTCGACCGGGCGCACGTGGGCACGATGATCGGCCGCTACACGGTGCTCAACGAGACCGACAAGATCCTGATTGTGCTGCGGCCGTATCAATTCTACGCGAGCGAGGCCATCGTGGAGCGGGTGAAAAACCCGCCGGCGAAGGAGGCCAACGGCTACATCTGGCACACCACCGGGTCGGGCAAGACGCTCACGTCGTTTAAGGCGGCGCAGATTTTGAAGGGGCTGCCGGGGATCGCCAAGGTGGTGTTTTGCGTGGACCGCAAGGACCTGGATTACCAGACGATCCGGGAGTTTAACGGCTTCAGCAAAGGCAGCGTCGATAGCACCAACGACACCCAGAAGCTGGTGGAGCAGTTCACCGACGGCACCCAGCTGATCGTGACGACGCTGCAAAAGCTCAACAGCGCGATCAGCAAGCCGCAGTATCTGGCGGCGATGGAGCCGCTGCGGGAGGCGCGGGTGATTTTCATTTTCGACGAGTGCCACCGCAGCCAATTCGGCGACACGCACAAGCGGATCAACGCGTTTTTCCGCAACCCGCAGCTGTTCGGGTTCACCGGGACGCCGATTTTTGCCGACAACGCGGTGGCCAAGGACGGCAAGAAGCAGACGACCAAGGATTTGTTTCACGAAAAGCTACACAGCTACGTGATCACCGACGCAATCAAGGACGAGAACGTGCTGAAGTTTTCCGTGGAGTACGTGGGGCGTTACAAAAAAAAGGCGGGCAGCGCCACCGAGGTGGATATCGAGGTGGAGGGGATCGACACGCGCGAGCTGATGGAGTCACCGGAGCGGCTGGAAAAGATCACCGACTACATTTTGGAAAAGCACGCGGTGAAGACGCGCAACCGGGAGTTCACGGCGATGTTTTGCGTGAGCTCGGTGGAGGTCTTGATCAAATATTACGAGCTGTTCGCCAAGCGGAAGGCGGAGGGGAAGCACACGCTGAAGGTGGCGACGATTTTCAGCTACACCGCCAACGAGGAGGACAAGGACGCCGACGGCATCTTGGATGAAGATGGTGGCGAAATCGTCGGCGGCGAGGGCGGCGACCCGCACACGCGGGACAAGCTGGAGGGGTTTATCGGCGAGTATAACGCGATGTTCGGCACGGGGTTTTCGACCAAGGACACGCAGTCGTTTTACAACTATTACCAGGACATCGCCAAAAAAGTGAAGGAGCGGAAGGTGGATATTCTGCTGGTGGTGAACATGTTTTTGACCGGTTTCGACAGCAAGACGCTGAACACGCTCTACGTGGACAAGACGCTGCGTTACCACGGGCTGGTGCAGGCCTATTCGCGGACCAACCGCATCCTCAACGAGGTGAAGAGCCAGGGTAACATCGTGGTTTTTCGTAACCTGAAAAAACGGACGGACGAGGCGATCGCGCTGTTTTCCAACGTGAAGGCGAAGGAGGCGATCTTCGTGCCCCCCTACGAGGAGTATGTGAAGCAGTTCAACGCGGCGGTGGGCGAGTTGCTCAAACTGACGCCGACGGTGAAGAGTGTGAAGGCGCTCAAGGATGAGGAAGCGGAGCTGCTGTTCGTGAAAATCTTCCGCGAGCTGATGCGGTTGCGGAACAGCTTGGAGTCATTCGCGGAGTTCGATGACAACGATTTGTCGCTGCCGGCCCAGCGCTTTGCCGACTACCGCAGCGCTTATCTGGACCTCTACGACAAGGTGAAGTCGGATACGCAGAAGGAGAAGGCGTCCATCCTCAACGACGTGGACTTCGAGCTGGAGCTGATCCATCGGGACGTGATCAACGTGCAGTATATTTTGACGTTGCTGGCCAAGCTTTACGGGGCGGGCGCGGAGGAGCAGCGGCAGTTAAAGAAGCTGATTTTGGACACGGTGGCCGGCGACTTGGACCTGCGCAGTAAGCGGGAGCTGATCGAGAAGTTCATCGAGCAGAACCTGCCGGCGGTGGGCAGCGCAGCGGAGATCCCGGACAGTTTTGAGGATTTTTGGGAGAAGGAGCGGCTGGCGGCGTTTGACCGGCTGTGCAAAGAGGAGCAACTCGACGCGGGCAAGTTGCAGAAGGTGATCGACCGGTATGTTTACACCGGGGAAGCGCCGTTGCCGGACCCGGACATCATCGAACTGATCACGCAACCGCTGAAGCTGGCGGAGCGCGGGCCGACGCGGAAGCGGGTGTTGGACAAGGTGGTGGAGTTCGTGACCACGTTTATCCAGGGAATCGCGGCTTGATGGGGGGAGG
>JBIIMH010000067.1:0-7627 GCA_044338095.1 Rariglobus sp.
GTGCAGCTTTCCATGTATGATCCAGGGTTCCGGCCGTCGGCGGAGCCCAGCCCGCACAGTTCGTGGGCGGTGATCCGGGAGGCGCAGGCCGCCGTGGCCCAACGCGTACCTCACACCGGCCTGGTGTTATCGTGGGACACGGGCGAAAAAGACGACATCCACCCCCGGGAAAAGCGATTGGTGGGAGAACGTCTTGCGGCGCTCGCCCTGCATCAGGTCTATGGGCAAACCGTTCCGGCCTCCGGTCCTCGCTATGCGGCGCACACGGTCGTCGATGGGAAGGTTCGGGTGCGCTTCCGCGATGTGGGCGAGGGGCTGGCGGTGCGTGGCGATCGGCTGACCGGCTTTGCCTTGGCGGGAGACGATCGACGGTTTTTCTGGGCCGAGGCGGTGATTGAGGGCGAGGATGTCGTGCTCAGCAGCCCGCAGGTCCCGCAGCCCGTAGCCGTGCGCTTTGCCTACGGCAATTACTGGCCGACTGCACTTTTTGATAAAGCCGGCTGGCCCGTCGCTCCTTTCCGCACCGATGACTGGCCTTTGATCGCTGTTCGTCCCTAAGCGGAGTGCTCCGCCGTCGCCTCTTGTATTTTTTCCAACCCTGATATGGTTTAATTGTTCCCCATGAGTCTTTCCCTTCCCTCCTCATTTCGTCACCGGGTCCGCACTGGTTTTTGGGCGCGTCTAGTCGCCGGCGCAGCAACGTTGTGGTCGCTGGCGCTGTCCCCGGTGTGCGCGAGTACCGAAACCAGCTTCTCGACGCATCTGCGTCTGGGGGACCGCGCCAGCGAAAAAGCCCACCAGGTGAAAACCGTCGGCTCGGTCAAAGCCGGGACGCTGGAGACGGAAATGGGGGGCTATCGCGACCGGTTCCGGGTGCGCACGCTTTCCGGTGAAAACGCCGAGTTGCGTTTTGAGGTGCCATTGCCGTCCGCCGGACAGCCCCTGCTGCTTGAAATTCAGGAGATCCATCAGCGGCGCCCGGTCGTTTTCGGCTACACCGTGCTGGTGAACGATCAGCCGGTTTATTTTCGGACCTATGAGGAGTACGGAGCCGGTCCCAATCACTTCTGGGTAGCGGTTGACGCCCGTTACCTGAACGAGCCGAACCGGGCCCGCATCACCCTGCGCAATGCCGGTTCCGGTGCCTTCAGCATTGGCCAGATCTGGGCCTATGGCGATTTTTTCACCCGCGTGGAGGCGCAGGAAGGCGTGTACCGCACCATGGGCGTGCTCGGCCAAAAGCTGCCGAAGGTTTCGCCCCGGCCAAGCTTCCGGCAATACGGGCCGATCGGCAATTTCACCATTGGCCAATACGGCTCGCAGCCCCCCGAGCAGGTTCGGGACAAAGTCGAGACGAGCCTCCGCCAGGACACCGCGTCCGCGACCACCTCAATGATCATGCTCAACGGCACGGTCTGGGGCGGCAAGCCGAGCGGCCCCGACGGTCAGGGCGGCTACTTCAGCGATCCGCGTTACAGCCTGCTCGGCTATGATGCCGAAAAGAAGCAGTACCTGCCGTCTTGGCCGAATATGTGGAGCAACACCGCCTGGCCGACTCTCCGGGATGCGTGGATGAATGAGTATTTGGAAAAGCGCTTCGGGCGCGCCGCCGCCGGCCTGAACACCCAGCTCGACTTGCTGCGCGCGCGCGGCACACCGGCTGACTTCATTTTCGTGCGCGAGTGGGGGCCGGTCTTGGGTGAGATCACCAACGACACGATCGCCGATGCCGCCCGCGACGACCTCAAACTCGATCCGGCCGACGGCCTCGATGAAAAGGAGCGGCTTTGGCTTTACCGCGACGGGGTGCGCACTTGGGAGCGATATGCACGCAGCACCCGAGCCCAGTTTGGCCGAGACAGCGTCCAGGTCGACCGCGGCACGGTGAAGCTGCCGCAGTCCCAAGCCTTGGATCACTTGTTCGCGCATCCGGACTTTTTGACCGATTTCCCGATGGAGCAACCCCAATGGTCGGCCGGCCAGACCGCGATGGTTCCCGGCCTGTGGAGCAGCGGTGAAATGGGGAAGGGCAATGAGTACCGCGAAGTAGCCGTCTATGACTACCTGCGCGGCCGGGGCCGGCTGGCGATGATCAATATGGAGCGCCCGATCTTGAAGGAGAATTTTCAGGTCTTGAGCGACCACTACGCGCGCGGATTTCAGTTCTTGACGCTTTTTAATGACAAGGAGGGCGACGAGCGCTTTATCGCCGCCGTCGACGGCACCGACGAAAAACCGGCGCTGCCGCCGGTGCATCGGGAGCCGGCGATACTCTGGGTGGATTATGCCCATGGACGTCGGCTCGGCCCCCCGGACCAGATCGCCTCGGTGCGCAACGTGGAGCTCCAGCATGCCACCGCCTTCCGCGTAGAGCAGACCCGCGCTCCGCGCCTGGCCGTCGTTGACCCGAAGGCACCCGGTGAGATCACATACCGATTGGACAACGGTGGCCAGGCGTTCAACGCCGGGTTGAGTCTGCATCTCGACGGGCGCATCTCCGCTGGTGAGGGCAACCGGATCGAACTGTGGGTTGGGCCTGCTCCCGATCGCCTCTCCCGAGTCCGGGTCCTGACCGCCGCGGATTTGCCGTGTCCCGATCACTGGACGCCTCGCATGACCAGCGAGCGCTCCTTCGAACTGGGCAATGCGATGGTCGGGGAGAAGCTCAGCTATCTGCGCGTGGTGGTGCACTCGGGCAGTGCGCGTGACGCCGCGATTCTGTACCGACTCTCCGTCGGCAGCGTCTGGCCACGGACCAGCGGCTATGTGAACGGCGAGCCGCTTACGATCCGCCAGCAGCGTATCACCCAACTCTGGGTGCAGGATCGGGCCTTGGCTGAAAACATGATGCATGCGTATGCGCAGGCGGCGCTTGACCGGGTAAACAAGCTAGCGCCCGCCGATCCTCTCCGCACCGAGGTGCTGCTTGCCAAGCATGCACGAGTCCTTGGCCGCGAATCCGATCTCTATCGCCAGGCCGCCGAGCTGAGGAGACGCGGTTGGTATCGCCAAGCCTACCGGCTGCTCTGTGGCGAGATTTCCCAAATCCTGCCGGCGCGCTATGCGGTGCGCGGTCACGGCCAGCTCGGTGCCTACCCCGTGGCGGTGCGTCTGGCCGACGCCGATGCCGTCGCCCTCGTCACGCTGCGTGCGGTCGCACCCGACCGCGTCGAGTTCTCTCTCGCCAGTGACGTCGCCGGGCAGCGGATCAGTCTCGCTTTCGCCGGCTTGGACACGCGTATCCGTTGGCACGTGCAGGCGCTCGCACCCAACCACTACGCCATCGTGCCTGCCGCCTCCGCCGGCTCCGGCGCGAGCGAGGCGATCCTCGACTCGGGCCGTGTGAGCGTGGAGCTGGCAATCACGCCGCCGCCCTCGGACAAGCCGACTCTGCCCCGCACGTTGGTCGGACGCTTCCTTTCCGGCAACGCCCAGCGGATCACGCTCGACACTCAGGATCTGGAAGCGATGAGCCATGGGCAATCGTTGACCTTGGCTGTGGCTCCGAATGCGAGCTTCACCCGCCGTGCCGATGGCACCAGCCACAATGAAAGCAAGCCGGCCGGGCCCGAGCCGCTCGACCGGATCGAAGTGACGCTCAATGCCGCTGATCAGGTCGTCGCCGTGGCGGCCACGCACGGGCAGGGGCGCGGCCGGATAAAGGCGTTTCATGCCCCGGTGCTCATCGGGCAGCGTTCGGTCGGCGGGATCGAACTGGAAGACGGCCGACGTTTCGACTTCAACTACGACAAATTTTTGGGCACGACGTTCGACACGACCGCTCTGCGCGGTTCGATCGTCGGGTATGAGTTCCCCATGCTGGCGCAGGCGCTGCAGCCGGGCCAGGAAATCGTGTTCACCTACACGCCGGCCACCCATCCCGGGACCCCGCCGCGGTTGCGGCGCGTGACCCAGGTGTATCGTGAACTCTTCGCCGAGGATTTTACGAAAACGCAGGGCGATGAATGGAAGGCCCGCGCCCAGACGGTGAGCGGAGTGGCGGTGACCCTGCACAAGGCTGAGCCGAACTATCAGTTCCGCACTGCGGTGCGTTTCCTGCGCCCGACCGCGGCGTTCCAGCCCGGCCACGTGATCTACAAGATCAGCAGCGATCGCCCGCTGGGCGTCACCGCTGTGGAGTTTACCGCACGCGCGTTTGAGGACTCCAGCGCGGTTGTATTTTCGGTCAGCCGCGATGGCCAGACCTGGACGTCCTGCGGCCGGTTCGACAATAGCTGGCTCAACCCGATCTCCCAGGCACTGCCCAATCTTCCGCCCCAGACCGTCGATCTGACCCCGGCGGTGCGTGGCGCCCAGGCCTTCTACCTCAAAGTCGAGCTGGCCGTGCACGATGCCGACGAACGCTTTTGCTTCGGGCGTGTGCGCGTCCTGACCGAAGGCGATCCCCTGCCGTAATCTCCTGCTTCAGGCCGTTCACCTGCCTGAAGCGGGCGTATTTGCGAGAACTGAAGGGACGTCGCTCTCGTTACCCATCCTATTCTAACCCTATGTTTCGCCGCTTTTGCCTCACTCTTCCTTGCGTGATCTCTTTGCTCGGCGCCTCTCCCTTCGCCGAGCCTCTCACCACTGAAGTCGGCCTGCTGCGAGGTCACGTCTCGGCCACGACCTTGTCTGCTCCCGGTGAGCACTGGGAACAGGTCTTGGATTTGGGGCCGGGCTTCCGTGCCGACGCCGCCGATCCGGTGGTGCTGGAGATCGAGGAAGTGCACCAGGCCAGGCCCCAGGCTTTCCTTTACACCGTTTATGTCGAGGACAGCCCCGTTTACGTGAGAACCTTTCAGGAACTGCTTGCCGCTCCCTGTACGATCATGGTGGCGTTTGATCGCAAGCTCGTGCGTGACCCGCAGGCGGTGCGTGTGCGCATCGTCCGCGGCGAGGGAGGGGCGGTATCGATTGAACGCGTGCAGGCTCACGGCGATTTTTACGCTCAGGCTCGCGCACAGGGGCTGGACCAGCCGATGGGGGTCTATGATTACGTGGGTCGCGACTGGGCAACGGCGGCTTCGGTGCGCGAACGCTACCCGGATGGGCAACGGTTGCGACGCGGCGTTATGTTTGGTTTCTCGTATCTCCACCGCGGCCGGGCGGAGTTGGCCGAGGACTTGGACAAGGCCCTCGCGACCGTGTCCAGCCAGCGCCTGCCTTTCGCGGTTATGTTCTCTCGCTGGTGGGCGCACACCGCCACCAGCAGTGACGGCAAGGGCGGCAACTACGGCGATCTGGTATACAACCAAATGACGTGGGATCCGGAAGGGCGCGCGATTGCCCTGACCACTCCTAATCAATGGGGCAACACCCCATGGCCCAGCATGCAGCACGAAGGCGCGAATCGCGCCGCCCAAGCGCAGCTGACCGCAGCCACCCGCCATTTCGCCGACCGGTATGCCTTGCTCGCCGCCCAGCCCGGCGGCATGGCTGCGCCGGCCGCTTTGGTGATGGAGTGGGGCAGTGGTTACTGGGATCTGGCTGATATGAGCCGCCGTGTGCGCGACGCGGCCCAGGCAGATGGCGTCAAACTTTCCGTGTTCGACGGGCTCGACGCGGGCGAGATCGCGTGGATGCAGCGCAGTATCGCCACCTACAATCATAAACTCGCCGAAGCGTATGTCGCAGGTCTGGGCAGCGACGCCATCGCCGTGCGCCCCGACGCCGCAGCGCCGCCCGACCAGCAACTCGCCCAGGCGATCTTCACCCACTGCCTGCATGGGACTATCTATCCGTCCTTCGACAACCGGCTTCCGGGCTGGGTGGGCGGCGTAGGTCCGTTGATGTGGCCCTCCTCGGAGATGTACGATTTCACCGATGACCGGCACTATCGCTACAGCCTCTCCCAGGGGCGTCTGGCCTGTGTGAATCTTGAGATGACGATGCTGCGGGCGCCGGCTTTCAGGGACTATCTTGGCCGGGCCTACGCCCTTGGCATGGATTTCTTGGTCATGTTCAACCCGGAAGGAGTAAATTATTCCGTCTCCGAGCAGATCGCTCGCGCCGACCGTCTCCATGATCAGCCTTGTCCGCCTCTGCCGGTCTATCGTCGCCACGTGCTCGATGTCGATTACCTGCGGGACGCTCAGGCGGGCGTGCTCGAAACCCCTCCTAGGGGCGTCAACCATCACGCGCTTACCTGGGTGCCCGCCCACAAGAAGAGCAACGGTTTCGTGCGCCAATCCACGCCCGGTGAGCCGGGACGGATCGAGTTTGTTCTTAGAGATCCGCAGGCCTTTGCAACTGGCCTTCGTTTGGAAGTCGAAGCGCGCGCCGGGGACGGCACCGTGAGTGTGTGGGCCGGCCCAAAGCCCGATCAGCTCGTGCGAGTTGCCGCCCTCACTGACGGCCAGACAATCGACTGGTTCAACTGGCACACGCGCCACGAAATCAACCTCGACCGCTTGGCTCAAGGACAGAGCCGGGTGTTCATGGAGCTGCGACTCGAGGGAGCAAAGGCGAGCTCCAGCGTGCGCGCGGTGCGTGCCTTCCTGCCTTGGACGGTTGAGGCGGGACCGGTTAATTTTCGCCCAGACACCTACGGTGAGAGGCGTTTGCAAAACCGCTGGATACAAAGCCGGGTGGTGGTCCAGCGCCTGCGCCAAGCTTACCTTCGCAAACTAGGCGGCGCAGCAGCGGACGCCACCATGCGTGCAGCCGAACAACTCGAAAGCGAAGGCCGGCTGGGCGAAGCGGCCCGCTTGTTGTCCTCCGCGATAAGCCGCACCTTGCCGGTCCGCTTCACCGTTACAGACGGTGGGCGGCTCGACCCGCTCCCGCTTGAGGTGCGTGCACCGGGTATGACCGCCGTGCTGACCGTTTTGGAATCGAGTCCTCAACGATTGCGTCTGCGTGCCAACGCCGCATCAGCCGGTGAGTTCGAGCTGCGCTCCACGGACCCGGCAGTTCGGCAGGGCACCTTGTCGGTGGAAAGCGATGGCACGCAGGTTATCTCGTGGGGTGCGGGTGACGGAGCGTCTTCCGCGTGGGTCCGGCTGCCGGTCGCTGCTTTGGTCCCGGTGTCTCCGCGGATCCAAGTACCCGAGGTGAATGCCCGAATTGGTAGAGTCACGCCCACCGCTTTGTGGGTGGAAGTTCCTGGCTTGCCCCTGGGTTCGGGCGACAGGGAGCTCATCGAAGTACCGTTGGCCACCGGCTGGACGAGCACCCGAATACCTGCCGATCTTAAAACCGCGATCAAACCTGTTTCCGGCCTTCCAAGACAGTGGGATCGCGCGCGGCTCCAGTTAAACGCGCAAGGGCAAATCACTGCAGTGGCGGCTGAATTCGGATTGGTTGTCGGCACGATTACCCGTTATGAATCGCCTGACCTGACGCAGCTCAACCCGCACAACGGGCGTCTCACCTTGAACAATGGCTTGGTCTTCGAGTTTTCCTTTGCCAAGGACCACACGCAGCTCGACCTGCCTCCCCTGAAGGGTTTGGCTCTGGCCTATCGGCTGCCGCAGTTGGCCGAGGCACTCCAGCCAGGCCGGGCGGTTCGAGTCCACTACGCGCCGCCGGTGCATCCGGGAGCCAGCCGGCGAATTGTCCGGCTGGAAGAGTCGCGGCCTTGAGGCGTTAAGGCGTACCACCCGCCACAGATGTCCGTTGGAGTTGG
>JBIIMH010000068.1:0-7587 GCA_044338095.1 Rariglobus sp.
CGCGGTGGGGCGGCTGCTCGAGCGCCGCCCCGATTTGCCGTTGCGCATCACGTTCATGATCGAGGGCGAGGAGGAGATGGGCAGTCCGAGTTTCCCCAAGTTTCTCGAACTCTATGGCGAGCGCCTCAAGCAGGCGGATCTGGTTTACCTTTCGGACACGCTGCTGCCGAGCGAGGACCAGGTGGTGATCACCTGCGGACTGCGCGGGCTGGTGCTGTGCGACGTCGTGGTGACCGGGCCGAAAGGCGATTTGCACTCGGGGCTGCACGGCGGAGTGTTGCGCAACCCGATCCAGGCGGTCGCCGAACTGTGCGCCTCGTTGCACAACCCGGACGGCAGCGTGAACATCGAGGGGTTTTACGACGACGTGATGCCCGTGGAGCCGTGGGAAAAAGAGCAGATTAAAAAGCTCGGCGGGGACTCCGAGGCGTACCGGAAGTTTTTGGGGATTCCGGCGTTTTACACGGCCAAGGGCGCAACCCCCTTTGAGGCCACGCGGGTGCTGCCCACGTTGGAATTTAACGGGATCGGCGGCGGTTATCAGGGCGAGGGCACAAAAACGGTTATCCCGAGCAAGGCCTTCGTGAAAATCAGCTGCCGCCTGGTGGCCAACCAGAATCCGGCGGTGATCCGCGACCTGCTCTATAAAACCATTCGCGAGCGCATGCCCAGCGACGTGACCTTTGAGATCGTCGACCAACACCAGGGCATGCCCTACGTCGTGGTGCCGCCAGATCGCTCCAACACCCCGGCCGGCCAATCGGCCGTGCTGGCCGACGCCTTCCGCGCGGCCGACCGGGCCATCGCGGACATTTTTGGCAAACCGCCGTTGTACCTTCGCGAGGGCGGCAGCGTGCCGATCATCGCCGACATCAAGCTTATGACCGGACTGGACTCAGTGATGATCGGGTTGTTCCTGCCGGAGGATAACCTGCACGCGCCCAACGAGAGTTTTAACCTCGATGTCATGGCCAAGGGCATGCGCACCTCGGAGCGCATTCTGGAGGCAATCGCCGACCGTTGAGGCCGGGGCGCAGCCATAAAAAAAGTAGCGCAGACTTCCAGTCTGCTCCCGGAGCGGGAATGCAGACTGGAAGTCCGCGCTACTTTTCGACCCCGGCTTGCGCGAGCGCCGACCTGATTCGGCCGGGGCCCGCCGGGCTTACTTTTTATTCGGACCGAAGTTGAATTTCACCATCGGCTCATCCGCGGAGGCCGGAGTTGCAGGGGAACCTGTGATGGGGCTAGCGCTGATAGGTGACACGGGCGCTGCCCAAGACGCACCGACAAACGCCGGAGCGCCGGGGGGCAAAGCGGCAAAGCTGCTGGTGATGAGTTCGATGGTTTTACGATCACGGCTGGCACCGAGGTCGATTTTACCTTGGGGGCCGAAAGAACCCATGATGACCACGATCACACGGCGATTGTTGCGCAGCGCGGTGGCACTCAGGCAATAACCCGCGCTGGCGGTGTAACCGGTCTTGAGCCCGTCCACACCGTCGACCTTCCCCATGAGCTTGTTGTGGTTGATCATGTGCTGCGGGCCTTTGGCACGCAGCGGGCCGAAATCACGCTTTTTAACCGAGGTGTATTTGAGCACATCCGTCTTGAGCACGAGATGGCGGCAGAGGATTGCGAAGTCACGCGGGGTAGTCAGGTCGCCTTCCGCAATCTTGCGGCTGGAATGCGGCAAGCCGTGGGGCGAGCGGAAGGTGGTCCGGGTCATGCCGAGTTCCTTGGCCTTGGCGTTCATGAGGCCCACAAAGGCTTCCACCGAACCAGCCGAGACGCGGGCAAGGGCATAGGAGCAGTCGTTGGCCGACTGGATCATCATCGCATAAATCATTTCCTCGACTGTGAACGACTCGGACGGATCCAAGTACACCTGGGTGCCGCCAATTCTGGCGTCCGCAGCCGTCACCTGAATCGGGGTGCCGAGTGCAATTACGCCGCTTTGGAGTTTATCGTGGAGCACGGCGAAGGTCATGAGCTTGGTCATGCTGGCAGGCGGTGCAACGACGTCGGCGTTCTCCTGCACCAAGGTTTGGCCGGTCATCGCGTCGATGCCGATGTAGCCTTTCCATTGGCCGGTTTTGGCAGAAGCCGCAGAGGCAAACGGCGCGAAGGCGAAACTGAGGGTGGCGAGGACGGCCGCAAAGCGACGGAAATACGCAGGTGACATGAAGCGAAAAGGAGGGCGATTTTCCACCGCGCGGCGAGCTTGAACCGTGACCTAAGTGTGAATGATGGCGGTTTTTGCTCCCCCCCTAATCCACCCACTCGAACGGTCGAAGAACCGATCTTACAGACGGTGACTTCGGACACACTGGTGTCGGCTACGAGCATCAATGCTGCGAGCCCAATCACGGTTTCGGGTTCATCGGTTCCCAAAAAATGCGCATGAATAAGCAAGTTGCTGGAGGCATGGGCGAAGTCTTTTCGCTAGGGTTTCCCATGTACGCATTAAACTTTTTAGCATTTTCGCAAACAACTGAAACAGAACCTCCTCATCCATGGACCACTCAGAACCCACCGCTCATCCGATTGAACATGGCGCCCCCCCGGACCGCCGCATCATCTTAATCGCTGGAGTGATCCTGCTTGCCTGTCTCGGGTCGGTTTACGCTTGGAGCTTTTTCACTAAGCCGCTCCAGCAGGCCTACCACTGGAGTAACATGCAGACCGGACTGGTCTTCAGTCTTGCCGTCGGCGGCCTTGGCTTCTCCGCCCTCTACACCGGCCCCCTGGTTTCCAAGCTTGGCGGTCGCCGACTGATGAAGCGCTCAACCCTTTTCTTCCTTTCCGGCTACCTCATTTCATGCCTCGGCCTTTACCTCGGTTCCGGAGTGATCGGCAGTATCGAAAACCCCTTTGTTAACTGGCTTAGCTACATTTTGCTGGCCTTGGGTTATGGCGCTATCGGCGGTATTGGACTCGGCACGGGCTACGTCACCGCCGTCTCAACTATAGCTGGATGGTTCCCGGACAAGAAGGGCTTTGCCACCGGCGTGATCGTTATGGGCTTCGGCTTGGGCGCGCTCTTCATGAGTAAGGTATTCGCGCCATTTGCCATGAAGGTCTCCTCTGGCGACATTACCAAGGCATTCCTGATCATCGTAAGCGTGTATTCCGTAATCATGTTCATCGCCTGCCGGTTCATTTACAGCGCACGCGGCAACCATTCTGCACAACTAAAGCCCACGGTCGGCGAAACCTATGCGCACAAGCCGGACATGCGCGTGCGCCTTTGGTCCATCTGTTTTCTCTACAGCCTCGCCGGCCTTGGCATAATAAGCCTGTTATCACCTCTTATGCAGGCACTTATAAAAAGTTCAGAACCGGGACTTACCCCCGCCGAACTCGCAGCCTCAGGTGCTACTCTCATCGCCATCGCCTCGATCGGCAACAGCGCAGGCCGCCTCTTCTGGGCGTGGCTTTCCGATATCATCGGCCGTGTTAATGTTTTCATTATTCTGCTATCCACGGCAGCCGCTGCTTACCTCGTTATGCCCCACGTGAGCTCCCCGATCATTTTCGGCATCTTAATTTGCTATACGATAGCCAGTTATGGCGGAGGCTTCGGAACAATCCCCTCCTTGATTAGCGATCTGTTCGGCCCGAAGCGGATGTCTGCCATGCACGGTCTAGTGCTTACTGGCTGGGCCACGGCTGGCCTGATTGCCCCTCCGCTCTTTGGATTCATGAATGATAAGATCCCCGCTCAGGCCGCCAATATTGCCTACTACATCTGCGGTGCCGCCCTGCTGCTTGCCACCATCATCGCTTCCACACTTAAACCTCTCCATGCTAAGTGCATAAAGCCCTGCCCCAGCGCGGCTGTGAAAGCGGCCCCTGTACCTGTCATGACCACGGCTTGATGCTGAAGCAACGAGGTCGGACGGGGGGATCTGTTTCGGTGGTGTGCCCGGATTAACGATTACTCGACGTTAAAGTAAAAACCTCCGCAGCGGTGGCGGTTAAAACCAAAGCCCCACCCGCTCGTGGCGCCTTAACGGCACGCGCGCCTTGCCCGACGAAAGACCTCGCGTGCATCGGGCCAACCCGCCCTGGGACCATAACGCAGGCGCTGCAGCTCGGCCTGTAATGTTAACCACGCGAAGGCACCGGCCCCCTGCGGTTGCGTCGCCTTGAGCCGGCGCAACCAATGCCCCGCCTCCCGTCGTACCGGATCGAGCCCCGCGTGCGTCAGGCCGCTGCGCCAACGCCGCAACCCGTCACGCAGCCAATAGCGCCACCCCAGCGCGGCCCCGGCGCCACCGGCCACCACGGCCACGATTACCAGCAACCGCCGCAGATCCCAGGGCTGCTGCAGCCATTCGCCGGCCTCCTTGAGGAGGCGGCGCATCGACTGCTTGAGCTGCTGGGCACGGTTTTCGATAGCCACTTTGGCACTACGCGCCAACTCGGCTTGGGCCTTCCGGTCGAAATCCACGATGCGCCGGTACCAGAACACGCGCAGGCCATCGAGTTTCGCCGACCAACTCCGGTCGCTGATGCGGGCCAGGAGCGCAGCAGCGTTTTCCAGCCTGGCGTCGGGTGCCACGTCGGGCGCACCCGGCGTGGGGTCGACGCGCACCCAGGTTTGTTTTTTGGCGTCGAAGAGCTCGCACCACGCGTGCGCGTCCGAATTGCGGATGGTGAGATTGCGGCTGGTGGTGTTCCAGCTCCCGCCACGGAATCCGGTGACCATCCGCGCCGGGTAACCCGCCGAGCGTGCCAGCAGAGTAAACGCTCCGGCAAACAGCTCGCAGTGACCGGGTGAATCCGAGTTCATCCAGCGCACCAAGGGATCGCCTGTCCCCTCGGGCAGCGTCATACGCATCGAGTAACGGTGCGTTTGCGCCAGCCATTGGGTGGCGAGCCGGGCAAAGGCCGCCGCGTCATCGCTCGGCGCATTGAGCGCAGTCACCCAGGCGTCCAGACGCGCGCGGTCAGCCGCATCCAATTTGATATCGAGGAACGAGGGACGGGTTAACAACTCCCGTTCGCCGCCCGCCGCCTCGTTTCCGCTTTTGCTGGCCTTACCCACCCCATCGCGCGGCGGCGAAACCTCGGGCGCCCCCAACTCTGAAGTGGTGCGCATTCCCTCGACGCGGTAGGCGAACATCTTGGCGGGCGTTTTGCCTAAGCGCAGCAGCCGCAGCGTGTCGTGGATCGCATAAGTCTGCGGACCATCGTTGAACTGCAGCCGACTGAAATCCCCCAGCAGGGGCAAATAACACGACGTGCCGCCCTCCAAATAAAAGGTCCACACGGAGTCGCCGGTGCTCGGCCGGGCGCCGCCGCTGATGAGCTGCGCGGGTTGGCGTTGGTCGCGGAGCTGCCGCTTGAGCTCATCCGAAGTGCTAAACGTTCCCTTCGCGTACTCATCGAGCACCAGCATGCGCCAATAGAGTTGGGCCGGGATTTGGCTGGGGTCGGAAACGTCCACGCTCAAAGCCACGCTGGTGTCCTGCTGGATGTCGGTCACATCGCCAAAGCTGACGTTTTCACTGAACCCGGTTTTCGATTTTTGAGTGATGAGGTTATCGAGGAAGAGGTTGTTGCTGAATTCGAAGCGCGGCAGGGCAAAAAACAGCAGTGCTGAAAGCCCGACAACGCCGCCAAACAAGCCCACCCCGAGCGTCGCAAGCCGCCAGTCGGTCGCCTCGCGCAGACGCCGCGCCAGCCGCAGCCACTCCAGCTGCATCCAGACCGGTGGCGTTTGTAACGAATAAACCACGACGGGGTGGCCGGACTCGGCGGCGTCGATCAGGTTCATCACCAGCAGCAGCACCAGCGTGCAGCCGGTGAAGGCCACGATTTGAAACGCAAAGGCGAGCGACACCGAGAGCACGCCCGACACCACCACCAGGAACAAGCCGAGCACGATCAGCTGCAAGTCGTCGCGGCGGCGGCGGGGCGTCACGGCGCGGTAAAACAGCAGCATCAGTGACAGCCGGATAAGTGCGGGCATCACCTCTTTGCCGATGTAGTAGTCGGCTGCGACCAGGGCCGCAAACAGCGGGAAAGCCAGCCGGTGCACCCAGCTCGGGATGTGCAGGGTGAGCAACGGCCAGCGCAGCACCAGCGGCACGCCGACGGTGATTAACCCCAGCCACAACCACGCCTCCACCTCGACGTAGAGCACACTCCACGCGGCGAGCATAGCCAGGGCTCCGCCCAGCAGCCATTTAAGCTGGTGGAGTTCGCTAAGGTTAAGCTGTGGCCGCTTTTGTTCCATCGAGGTAAGCCGCCACGCCCCGAGATCCATCGGGGGCAAGCGTCATGAGATTGGTGTGCCGCGACGAGGTCGACGCCGGGTGGTGGTTCAACGCGGCGGCGCTGGGTTTAACCAAAGCAAGGCGGTCGAGAAAGCGGTCGAGATCATGGCGACGACGAATGGGCACTGGCGGCTCGCCATCAATGACGACAGCGACAAGGCGTCCGGCGCGGAAAAAATCCTCGGCGAGCGTGGCGGCGAGACTGCACATGAGTTCGAATTGATCGGGCCGGGGCCAATCCTCGGCAGCCGTGCGAACCCACAGGACGTAGCCGGTCTGGGTTTCCGCAGCGTACTGACGCACCATGAGGCGGCCCAGTCGGGCGCTCGCCTTCCAGTGAATTTGGCGTTGCGAATCCCCGTGCACGTAGCCGCGCAGTGCGAGTAAATCGCCGCCCATGCCCGCCCGTAACGACCGCTCAACCTGCCCCGGCTGGCTCCACGCCGTCGCCGGAAAGCGTTGGTAAGCCACCGGAGCCGGCCACACCAGCACCTCGCGCCTGAGTTGGCTGCTCAGGATTTTTTTGAGGAAGCCGAAGGGGAACAACGAAACCGCGCGGTTAACCTCCACGCGAAGAGGCCCGCGGGTTTCCGGACGCAGCGTCCACTCCAAGGCGGTCGTGACCTGCGGATCCAAGCGTTCGCGCAAGGCAAGCCGGAGGTGTTTTTTTCCGCCCTGCGTCGCGACATCGAACCACACGCCGTAGCAGGGCAACAGCCGCTTGCCATTGTGCAACTCGATGGCGGCGGGGTGGTCGTTACCCGCACGCAGCGGGGCCTGGACGGATAAGCGCCAGGTGAGGTTGCGGAGGTTTAACCAGGAAAGAATTCCGCTGAAAACCAAGCAGGCCAGCAGCAGCGAAAGGGCGATAAACAGGATGTTGTTGGACGTGTTGTAAGCCGCTACGCCGATACTCAGCGCGACTGCGACCACCACAGAGCCAGGGACAGTCAGCATTAGCCTGTCTCCGCGTTTTGGGTACACCAAGGCCCACAAGATGGCACGCCAGCGATTGGGATTAATCCCGCGGAATTTCCGTCCCGTCGTTTGCCAATCGGTGAAGCCGGCCGTCGCGGGTCCAGGCGCGGCCAATGAAGGCGGGCGCAAAGGAGCGACGTGACCTGAGGGCAGCGGCATGGTTAGGGTGAGGCGCGGGGTATGACGCGGGGGGGTGGCTAAAGGCGAAGCGGGCGCGAAAGGCGTGGACGACGAAGACGAAGAGATGCGTTAGACCGGAGCAGTGATATTACCCACGATCCGGCGCAGGGCAGCCGTGATGGCGCGCCGTTCTTCCATGGGATCG
>JBIIMH010000069.1:0-7584 GCA_044338095.1 Rariglobus sp.
TGGTCCGTAACGACTGCAACGCCGTGAGTCCGTCGACGTCCTGCATGTGCACGTCAAAAAGCGCCAGATCGATTGGGCGTTCGCGGATGATTTGCAGGGCCTCACGCCCGCTGCTGGCGGTGAGCACTGTTGCGTTAAGCGGCCTCAGGACGAAGGCGATGAAACGCAGCATGTGTAACTCGTCGTCGACAATCAGGATCGTGGGTGGGTTCATGGGCGAAGGGTCGCTACGACCAAAGTGCGGTCATCCCTGTTTCCGGTGCGCTCGAGGTCGAGTCCCGTGTGATCCAAAAGCGCGGTGATGAATTCAGTGGGGTTTAACTCACGGTGGGACGCCGCGAAACGCAGGTAGTTTGCCGATCCCCACATCGCTCCATCCGGTCCGGCGAACTCGTAGCAGCCGTCGGTGTAGAGCAGCAGTCGGTCGCCGTTCGTGATCGAGCAGGGGTGGCGCCGATACAGGCTTTCGGGAAAAATGCCTAGGGGGGGCGCGCTGCCGGGGAATTCGTGGATGGTGCCGTTGGCTCTGAGGACCGCGGGGGCGCAGTGGCCGGCGTTGGCGAAGTGCGGCAGGTCTTTTTTTTCGGCCGGAAGGTATACGAGCACGGCGGTGATAAACATGCCGAGCTTTTCGAGGTCGGGGAAAAGCTGGCGGTTGATACCGGTGAGAATGCGCTCGGGGGATGACTCCAGGTCAGCCATGGCTCGCAGCGAGCTGCGCAACATGGCCGCAAGGAGGGACGCCGGCACGCCTTTGCCCATGACGTCGGCGATGATCAACAGCACGCCTCCATCGGGTCGGGTAACCACATCAAAATAGTCCCCGCCCACTTCACGCGCCGGCCGGCAATCCCCGTGCACCCACCAGTGGTTGTGAGTGGGAAATACTGCGGGTAACAACGAGCGCTGGATGGACGCAGCGACGTGGATTTCCTGTTCAAGTTGCAACCGTTGCTGGCGTTCGTTCCAGAGGTTGTCCGTGGCGCGTGCTATCCCGATGAAATCAGCCACGGCCTGCAACAGCTCGACGTCGCCACTTGAAAACGCCGGTGCCGAGGCGCTCCGGGTCGCGGTCAGAGTGCCGAGCACTTGCCCGCCGAATTCGACCAGCAGTAGGCAAATGGGGCCGCCAGGGATGCCGAGTTTGTCGGTTTTGCCGGCCGCCGGTTGAGCCAGGCCGACCAAGGGGCGGCGCTCCAAGATGCAGCAACCCTCGGTTGTGGAGTGGTTGAGCGGAATACGTGCAGGCTGGTTCAGGACGCTGCCGACGGGATACAGAACCAGTGAGGAGTCCTCGATGAAGCGCAGGGTGAGCTGGTCGTGGCGTATCATCATTCGCAGGCGCTCATGGACCTGTTCGAGCAGTTGCGCGAAGGTCGCGCTGGTGGCGAGTAATCCGGAGAAATACGTGAGGCCGAGCACGGTTTCGCAACTGTTGGCGAGGTCGGCCGTGAGGTGTTCGAGGGTGTGTTCGCTTGCGGCGGCGGCGACCAACCCGTAGCCGGCAAAGGGCCGTGTTTTCCATTGCAGGATGATGGTGTGGCCGGCGGCGGTACGGGTGTTCGTGAAGTGATCGGTCCCGTTTTTTATGAGGAACCCTCCGCGCCCACTTTCGGCCATTGAATCTTTGGGGAGCAGCGTCCAGTCGGGCTCAGGATTGAATTGGCCCGGATCCTGGACTTCGGCGAAAACGGCCTCGGTGGTGACGCGCACGGAGAGCCTCACCTGGGGCGTAGCGTGGCCGCGGCAGCCGTGTTTGATGGCGTTATTAAGCGCCTCGACCAGGGGGAGTTCGATGCGGTCACGGGTGGCCTGCGCGACGCCTTGTAGGGTGCACCAGGCGAGCGCTCGTTCACTTGCCTTGCGGACCAAGTCCAGCCGGGGCGGCAGGGTAATGATCAACGATTCCTCAAGCTCGCTCAGGCAACAGGCCAAATCTGCTAAGGTCGCCCGTTTTGGTGCTTTTTCAGGGGCAGTGAGGTAAGACATGGACGTGAGGGTTTACGGTGTTGATCCCAAGTTAGGCTCCCGGTGCACAAAACGGTCCTCCTATTCTGCTTTGGGTTCCGCGATACTTTCAGTGCGTCGGACGCTGATCAACGGAGTGGCGCACAAAGCAAGCGGCACCCCAATGATAACTCGAATTTCACCAAGCCGCTTGTGACTGAAGCTGGGCCAGCCACCGATTCAAAATCGTATCGCATTCGATGTACAAGGGGGACTGCAAGAAGCCTTAAGCGGAGCATAATAAAGGAGGCTTGTTCCGCTCACCCTAATTCGGGCTTAAAAACGTTGCGCCACTCGTCTGCACATTGCTGTATTTCCGCTTTTCCCATCATGGCTACACCCTCGCTGATCCAGGAATTTGAACGTGCCGGTCAAGGGCATGTTTTTGCATTTTATAACGAGCTTTCGCCTGGGGCGCAGCAAGCTCTGCTGGCCGAGGCGGCCGAGATCGATCTGGCGGAGGTGGATCATCTCACGCGCACCTTGCTATCTAAGGATGCCGCATCCGGTCTCGACCTCACTGGCTTGGCACCCGCTCCTTACGAACGTCGCCCTGAAAATGGCGGTGATGCAGCCGCCTGGAGCGCGGCCAAAGTGGCAGGTGAGGCCGCCTTGCGTGCAGGTCGTGTGGCTGCCTTCACCGTAGCCGGTGGGCAGGGGACACGCCTCGGTTATGACGGGCCCAAGGGCACTTACCCGGTCACGCCCATCAAACATAAAACCCTTTTCCATGTGTTTGCTGAAAAAGTCCGAGCGGCCGGTGTGCGTTACGGCAAACCGATCCACTGGTTCATCATGACTAGCCACGTGAATCACGGGCCGACCGAGGCTTTTTTTAAGGTAAATGGCTACTTCGGCCTCGCCGAGACACAGGTTCATTTCTTCCGCCAAGGTCGCATGCCGGCCGTCACCCCAGAGGGTAAAATCCTGCTCGAAACCAAGGGCGCCATCGCCATGTCGGCCGACGGCCACGGCGGTTCGCTCCGCGCCCTCGATCGCAGCGGCGCGCTCGATATCATGGAGAAGGAGGGCATCGATATCCTGAGCTACTTCCAGGTGGATAATCCTCTGGTGCGGGGCATTGATCCGGCGTTCATCGGCTGGCATGTTCTGCGCGGCTCCGAGATGTCGAGCAAGATGGTGGCCAAGGCCTACGCCGGCGAGAAGGTCGGCCATTTCTGCTCCCAGCGCGGCCAAAACATCGTGATCGAGTACTCCGACTTGCCGAAATCTTTCCAGGAGGAAATCGACCCTGTCACGGGCGCGCTGCGCTACATCGCCGGCAGCATCGCCATCCATATTCTCGATACCAAGTTCATCCGCCGCATGGCACGCGGTTCCGATTCCCTCCCTTTCCACCGCGCCGACAAAAAGATCCCGACGATTGATGCGGCGGGTAATCCCGTGAAGCCCGAAAAGCCCAACGGCGTTAAGTTTGAAATGTTTGTTTTCGACGCACTGCCCTTCGCTGCCAAGCCCGTCGTCATCGAAACACCCCGCGCAGACGATTTCTCGCCGGTTAAAAACGCCGAGGGGCTCGATTCGCCGAAGACCTGCGTGGACGATCAGCTCCGCCAGTTTGCACGCTGGCTCAAAGCCAACGGTGCGGCGGTGCCGACCGATTCCACGGGGCTTCCGCCTTTCCCCATCGAGGTGTCGCCACTCTTCGGTTACGACGAAGATTCTTTTGCGAACGCATGGAATAAACTCGTGACCAAGCCAGTTGTCACCGCCGGCCTCTATCTCGAATAATCCACCCTGTTACCAGCGCCCAAACCATGAGCACACTCACCCTGATTCAAGCCGCCGGTCAGTCCGGACAACTTTTTCCCGAAACTGTAAAGAACCTGACCACCTGGTTGGGAGCGTCGCTGCCGGCATGGGCCGTGGCCAGCATTGACGAACTCGTCGCCAAGGCAGCTTGGGATGAGCTTAACAACCGCTTCTACCGCGACCTCGAGTTCGGCACCGGCGGTATCCGCGGCCGGACCATCGGTCAACTGCCAACCTCGGTTGAGACCGGCACGCTCGGCGAACAGGGCACCCCCAGTTTTGCCGCCATCGGCAGCAACATCCTTAACGACTTCACGCTCACGCGTGCGACCATAGGACTGTTCCGCTACACCCAGGCCTATCTGGCTGAGTCCGGCCGCGCCGATATTCCTGCGTTGGTGATCGCTCATGACGTGCGCCATTTCTCGCGCCATTTCTGTGAATTGGCCGCCTCGGCTTGGACTAAACTCGGCGGTAATGCCTACATTTTCGAGGGGCCGCGTTCGACTCCTCAGCTGAGTTTCACGGTCCGCCACCTGCGCGCCCATGCCGGCGTGGTGATCACGGCCAGCCACAATCCGCCCCACGATAACGGCTTTAAGGCCTACTTCGAGGACGGTGCACAGGTCGTGGCCCCGCATGACAAGGGGATCGTTAATGAGGTGAACTCGGTTCCCCTCACCGAGCTCTCGGCTTATCTGGAAAAGGACCTGTCCCGCGTGGTTACGCTCAAGCGTGCGACCGATGACGCGTATCTCGCCGTCGCCAGCAAGGCAGCCATCGACCTGTCGGTTTTCAAGAAAACCAAGCTCAAGGTCGCCTTTACTAATATCCATGGCACGGGCGGCGTGATGTCAGTTCCATTGTTGGTCCACGCCGGCGCCGAGGTGCACGAGGTACACGAGCAGGTCGCTTTCGATGCTCGGTTCCCCTCGGTGAAATCGCCGAACCCGGAGAATGCCGAAGCCCTGTCACTCGCGGTGAAACTCGCCGAAAAACAGCATCTGGACGTGGTTTTGGCCACCGATCCCGACTGCGACCGCATGGGCGTGGCTGTGCGCGGTCCCGACGGCAAAATGCACTTGCTCACGGGTAACCAGATCGGCGCGTTGCTGGCCGAGTACCGCCTTACCAAATACAAGGAGCAGGGGGTTATCCCGGCCGCCGGTTCCGACCGGGTGGCGATCATCAAGACCTTCGTTACCACTTCGCTGCAGGATGCGATTGGCTTCGGTCACGGCGTCAAGGTCATCAATACGCTGACCGGCTTCAAGTGGATCGCCGCCAAAATCAAGGGTTACGAGGATCAGCTCAAGAAGGCCCTCCTCTCCAAGCAGGGAATCGCGCTCGATTATGATGCGACGCCATTCGAGACGCGCGCCAAGCTGCTTCAGCAGCACAGCACGTTCTATGCTTTTGGCTGCGAAGAGAGCTACGGCTACCTGCCCAACGACTATGTCCGCGACAAGGACGGCAACGCGGCCTGCCTCATGTTTGCCGAGCTCTGCGCGGCGGTGAAAGCGCAGGGTCTGACCGTGCCGGAGTACCTTGATAGCATTTACCTTAAATACGGTTTCTACCTCGAAGGCGTGGTGAACCTTTATTATGAAGGCGCGACGGGCGCCGCCAAGATCAAGCGCATCTTGCAAACCTACCGCTCAGCCCCGCCCAAGGCGTTTGGCGACGTCGCGGTGACCCGCTTCCAGGACTTCGGGGTCGAGGTGTTCCGTGATGCGGACAATGAGGCCATTCCGAAGCAGGACCTTTATTTGGTCTCGCTGGCCAACGGCTACAGCTTCGCGGCTCGCGGGAGTGGCACTGAGCCTAAGATGAAGTTCTATGTCTTCGCCAGCGCGCCGGTTAAAAACGCCGCTGAGTTGGCAACGGTGAAGACTCAGGTCATGGCCGAACTTGATCGCGTAAAGGCCCTGATCGAAGCCGACGCACAGCAGCGCGCCGAGGGCTGAGCCCGTTGGAATATCCCCACGAAAAAGGCCCGACGTAATCGTCGGGCCTTTTTTGTGCAACGCGTGGGCAGTCCGGTTGCGGGAAGCGGGTTAGTGTTTCACGTGGACGGTTTCGCCTTTGGGCTGGCCGATTTGAGTAAGCAGCGTCCCGAACCAGGGCGCGGTGGTGTCGAAGGGCTTGCCGCCCTTGATACGGGGGAACTCAATGGCGCGCAGAACTCCGCCTTGGTCTTCATCGTGGCCGATCACGCCGCTTTCGCGACGCAGGGCGCATTCCACGGCGAGGTCAGTACAGCTCTTGATCAGGCGCAGGTCGGCGGCGTTGGCGGCGGCGGCACGGGCGAAATAACCGCTCTTTTGCACGAGCACTTTTTCGGCGCCCAGCATCTTGGCGAACTGTTCGCCAAACCATTTGCCCGGATTGATTGCGTCGAGTTTCACGTGGCCGAAGGCGTCACGGGGAACCTCTTGGCCCTTGGCCTGCATCTCGGCGATGATCGACTCAACGCCGGCACCCTCGCTGATGAAGATGTTAACGTTGTCGACGCGGTCCATGATCGCCTTGAGGCGGGTGGCTTCAGCGGCGAGATCGACCGCCATTTCGGGGATGAAGACGGCGTGGATATCTAGGTTTTCCCTAGAGAGGCCAAGCCCCGGGACGAACTCCTCGCGATCGAGAATCTTGCGGTATTCAGCGGCGGTGGCGGCGGTGAGCCAGCCGCAGTTGCGCCCCATCACCTCGTGGATGATGAGCATGCGAGGGTTGGCGTTGTGCTCGGAGACGACGTTGCGGAAATAGCGCGCACCCTGTTCGGCAGCGGTCCAGGCGCCGAGGGATTGGCGGATGGGGAAGACGTCGTTGTCGATGGTCTTGGGCAGGCCAATAACGGAGAGGCCGTAGTTGTTTTTGGCGAGGAAGGCGGCGAGGTCCGCGGCGGCCGTATTGGTATCGTCACCACCGATGGTGTGGAGGATGTCCACGCCGTCTTTGATGAGCTGGTCGGCGGCGACTTTTTGCGGGTCTTGACCCTCTTTGACCAAGCCGCGCTTCACGCAGTCTTTGACGTTGGTGAGCTTCACGCGGCTGTTGCCGATGGGGCTGCCGCCGTGCGCATGGAGAATGGAGGCGGCGGCGCGCTCAGCCGGGCCGATTTTGTAGGAGTCGCCGAGGAGCAGCCCTTTGTAGCCGCTGTGGTAGGCGATCAGCTCAATGTCGGGGGCAATCTCGGTGTAACGCTCAATCAGGCCGCCGACGGCGGAGCTGAGGCAGGGGGCGAGTCCGCCTGCGGTAAGGAGGGCGACTTTTTTCGGGCGGGCGGAAGAGGTGGGCGTGTTGCTCATAGCGATTATAGAGTGCGGGGAATGGAAGGGGGCGGGAGGAGTCGTCGGCAAGGTGAAAGCATGCCGGCGACGGCCGTGTTATTTGGTCCCCAATGTCAGTCGGATCACATCGGCGGCGTGGTAACTGGAGCCTTCCGCTGGGAAGAATCGCGCCAGGTGCGCGACGTCGTGACCGGCTGTGATCATCGGGGGTTCGACGTGGTTTTTGTAGGTTTGGCCAAGGCCGACGGTGGCAAGAAGACAGTTACAAAGGCACTTCCGGTTGGTGGTGGCGTCCTCGGTTCCTCCTTTGCGCAGGAAGTTGCCTACGGGTTCACCTCCGCAGCGATAGCCGACGGCACCGTCCGGCTGGGTGTAGACTTCGCGCAAATACCCGAGGTCGCAGATGCGCGGGCGATCCTCGTAGCAGCTGGGGCTAGACAAGGTGTTCGGTAGCTTAAGAACCTTGAAGGGGAAGCCCGTCGGCGAGGCGAACGGATCGGTGAAAATCTGGGTG
>JBIIMH010000070.1:0-7579 GCA_044338095.1 Rariglobus sp.
GGGCGCGAGTTGCTCGACCTGCCTTATGTTGAAGACAAGAGCGCCGAGGTGGATTTTAACATCGTTATGACCGGCCAGGGTAAATTTGTGGAAGTGCAGGGCAGCGGTGAAGAGGCCACCTACACCCATGAACAGTTGCTCAGCCTGATCGCACTCGCCCAAAAGGGGATCAAGGAGATCAGCGCGCTGCAGACAGCTTTCTTGAGCAAGCAGTTGCTGAAGTTTTAAGCCTGCAATCCGAAGCCGTGCGCAAGCGCAGGAAATCAGTTCAGGTTGGGGTGAGGGGAGGGGGGCGCTTCGCTGCGTGCGGCATCGGGAATATTCAATGGCTCGTTACCCGCTTTTTTATCACGAGGGGGTTGCAGTGGCTATCTTTCCGGTCACTGCCGGCTAACTTTTGGCGAACCCATTAGGGTGCGGAAAAAGTGGGCGGACCCTACTTGGCGAGTGGCTTCAGCAGGGCAAATTTACCGCTTGCCGCCGGTGCAATAAACCGGCGTCTAAAAGCCACTACCCGCGCCCCGGGCCCGAGTGCGCCGGCAACCGCAGATTCGACCGATTTTGGCGCGATGTGATCCGAAACATAGTGGAAATCCCACCGGTTCTCTGAGGTCTGTATCAGGCTGTAGTGCCAACAGGAAAAATCAGTTGGCAACGCCTCATCAATTTCAGTGGGCGAAACCAGCGTGCCATCGGGGCGGAAATACAGCCCGCCCTCACGTCCAAGTAGGCGATACCCCGTCGGCGTGCGGCGAACGATGTCGCCCGTATGGTAGCGCAGGAGCGGCATCGCCTCGCGGTCGCGCGTGGTCACATAGATCTGGAACACGTCGGGCTGGTTGAGGTAGGGCGTGATTTCAACGAACACGTTATCGTCGATGACGCGCGAATCATCCTTAAATGCCTCGCCGACAAAAATGTAGCCCGCCTCGGTGGACCCGTAGAGATCAACCTGGTGCGCTGGAAAAACCTCGGCTATGCGCTGGGCGTGCTGCCGACTCGCTTTGCCGTAAGTGAGGATGATCACCTTCACGCTCGGCACGTGCACGCCGCGTTTTTGCACCGCCCGTGCAAGCAACGAAAGGTACACCGGCTCGCCCTCGATCACCTCGGGCTGTACCGCCTGCAACTCGGTTACGATCCGATCCCATTCACTCTCGGGAAACACAAACGGGTCGCTGGTGAGATTCAGGTAAACGGTGCCATCAAAATACCGGTGCGGAAACGGCTGGTCCTCGTAGGGGCAGATGTTGCTGGAGCAGCCCACGGGGGCGAGAACGCACTTGCGATAAGGGCGGTCTGCGTAAGGCGCCAACAGGGCGTGGGCGCGATAAGCTCGGGCCGTCTGCGCATTCCACCAACCATCCTCCATGATCACCGTCATGGGCGACTGGGTGGTGCCACCGGTCGACTCGTATTCAAACTGGCGCGTAGCCAAGCCCCGCTCGATCACGGCATAATCATCGAAAAATGCCCGGTGCCCGCTTTCGACGATTTCTTTTTTTGAAAGCGCGGGAATCTCCCGGTAGCTCGACCACTTCAAGGGGGCCGTTTGCAGCTCAAAGCGTCGCGCGTACAGAGGGCTTCGCGAGTAAATCTTGCGAATCTCAGACTCGAGCGAAACCGGCAGCTGCTGGCCTTCAGCCACCAAGGCGTCGGGGTGATTGGCAAACGTTGGTGCAGGTTTCATGGCGGTAAAAGCCCCAAGCTATGAGGCCCAATTGGGCTGTCAAATAACGGTAAACGAAGTTGCCTTCTGCCGCCGTGCACCGGCAGCGCGATGACACCAGCCGTTTAACCGAGTAAAAGTATTTGAACCACAGATTGCGTGGACTGCACAGATTACGGCTACATCGAGGTATTTCATTCACGCCCCCTGCGGTGAATTGCTGGATTCGATATTTTATGAGCAACGGCTTCCATCTGTGCTCTCTGTGCAATCTGTGTTTAACTCTGACTGCTGGATTTTGGTTTAAAGATCAGGCGAGCCGCGCCTGCTTCAGTTCCGCCCAAACTGGCGTGAACAACAGGAGGGCATTAAGCACCAGCGAATGAGTAATCCGCCCGGATTGCGCCCAAGCATAAACCTCATCGACCGGCAGGGACAACACCTCGATCTCTTCGTCCGGGTCCCACGTCTGCTCGGTGGTGAGCACCACGTTTTCAACCAGGACCAGGTGGCAACGATTGTTCATGATCGCCGGATTGGGATTCACTGAGCCGAGTAAGCGCGCCGAATTACCGCGGTAACCTGTCTCCTCCTGTAACTCACGCAGCCCCGCGGCAACCGGATCCTCCCCGCGCTCGATCACACCGCCAGGGATCTCCCAAGAAAAACCATCCATCCCGTAACGAAACTGGTTAACCATCACCAGGTGTCCAGAGGGTGTCAGCGCGAGCACGTTCACCCAGTCCGGTGCATCAATGACAACAAACTCTCTCTGAGTACCCCGCACCGGGTGGCGATAATCCACCCCTCGCAGATCAAAAATACGCGTGGCCGCCAGCGAGCGGCTGGCACCTTTTAGCCAACGAGCGGGCGAAGATGAAGCGGGCGTGGACTCAGCGTTCATAAGCATAAAAAAGCTCCCGGCTTGAAAAAAGCG
This sequence comes from Rariglobus sp., assembly GCA_044338095.1. GTDB lineage: Bacteria > Verrucomicrobiota > Verrucomicrobiia > Opitutales > Opitutaceae > Rariglobus. The sequence continues at coordinate 2,607 of JBIIMH010000070.1, forward strand.
GGAGCCGTAATTTGCAGGCGAAATAAGCGAAGGGCTTATCTCTTGGCCGGCAGCTTGATCTTTTGACCAACGTGGAGTTTGCCGGAGTTCACGCCGGGATTGGCGGCTGCGATAGCCTCGGTAGTCAAGCCAGTCGCGCGGGCAATCTTGGCGAAGGTGTCGCCGCCTTTGATCACATACTCGTTGGCCCCGGCGGTAGCGGGCTCCTTGGCGGTGCCAGCCTTGTCGGCCTTGGCGGGTTTAGCCGCAGCCTTGGACTCTTGGACCTTGATGATCTCACCGCGGATGTTGCCAATTTCTTGAGCAACTTGGGTGAAGGCGGCTTGGGTGTCGGTGGCGAGCTTGTTGATGCTGCCCGAGGCTTTGTCGGCGGCGGCAGCGGCGTTGCGCGCCTGGCCTTCGGCTTCGTCGATCTTTTGGACGAGCGGGTCGACTTTTTCGGACATTTCCTTTTTGGCTGTAGAAATCTTGGCCAGGGCCACGCCCGACAGCACGAGGGCGAGCACGCCGACAATCACGCCTGCAACGGGCAGGTAACTATTATTCTCACGAGAGATGGTATCCATTTAGATAAAGAAGGTTGAACGGTTAACGTCAGGAGGAAAGCAGAACCTAAGCAAGCCGAGAGTGTTCGCATTAATTAACATCACGATTATCCGAGAGTTTACGTTGACAGCGCCACGTGACACGGGCCCTTATGCGTTCATCGGGGTGTAGCTTAGTCTGGTAGAGCGCCTGGTTTGGGACCAGGAGGTCGTAGGTTCGAATCCTATCGCCCCGACCATTTTCCCACAAAAAAGGCCTGCCGATTCGGCAGGCCTTTTTTGTGCGTAAACCCGGCGGTTACTTAAAGCTAATCGAGGGAACGGCATCCGTCTTGGCATCCGCAGCGGGTTGCGCCGCAATAGCCTGTGGCAATGACGCACGCAGCAGGGATGCGCGCTCGGCCCACTGCCCCTCCAGATCAATGCTGACAACTTGCTCGATGTAGCGGATCGCCTCGGCGCTGTTGCCACTCACAGCGGCCAGCGTAGCCAAGTGGTAGGCGGCCTCGGCCCGAACCATTTTGGCGACGGCCAAATCGGCCGTAATCAACTTCAGTGCGGCCTCACCCTCAGCAGTCGAACCCGCCTGCACCGCACTGATCGCTCCACCGAGGCGAGCGCGCTGGCCAAACGTGGTGTTTTTCAGGATACCCGCCGCCTTGCCATAAAACGCACGCGCATCAGCGAAATTACCGGCGGCATAAGCCTGATCAGCCAGTCGCAACTCGGCCAGACCACCCAGCGCGTGATTCGCATGCGAGGCGGCAAACGCCTTGAGTTGTTCGTCGCTGGTCACGCCAGCGTACTCAGCGGCGATCGCTTTCTCGCGTTGCGCACTGACGATCTCGTAACCGCCCTTGGCCAAAATACCAACCAGAACGAGAGCGCAGGCCGCCAGTACTGTGCGCGAGTTTTTCTCCCAAAACAGGCGCAGCCGATCCTCGAAGGTCGGGGCAATGTAAGCCGCGTCGATCGAGACCAGATTGCGGTCGTCACCTGAGGAAGGAGTGGAATCTGAATGCGGGGTCATGGACATGGTTTAGAAATTAAACGGTCACCGAAACAGAACATGCGTAGGCCGTAAAGGCGGGATTCAATTCGCGCCACTTACGGCTTTGGCCGATTCACGGAGTGAGCTTGGCGGCTTCGTTTTCGAGCCGGGTGACCAACTCATCCATCTGGTCGATGACCGCCTGAACTGTCTCGCGCTTGGACAGGTCTACGCCGGCTTTGCGCAACTGCTCCATCGGGTGGTCGTTGCCGCCGCTCTTGAGCAACGTGAGATAACGTGAGGTCGCGCCGGCGCGTTCGTCGGCCGTGCCCGTATTCATCGCCTTGTAGATCTGCGCCGAGGAGGCGAAGCAGGTGGCGTATTGGTAAACGTAGTAGGGCGAGTTATAAAAATGCGGGATGCGGGTCCACGTGTAGCGGTACAGCTCATCGAGCGTGATCGAATCACCGTAGTAAGCCTTAAGCAGGTCACCATAGAGTGCGCTGAACACGTCGGCGGTCAGCGGTTGCCCCTTCTCAGCGAGCGTGTGTGCGCGCAGCTCGAAATCAGCAAACATCACCTGAGTGTAGAAGGTTCCCACGATTGCATCGATGGCATGCTGCAGCAGGAGGAACCGCTCCTTGGGGTTGGCGCTTTCGGCCAGCAGTTTCTCTAGCAACAGGCGCTCGTTGATGGTCGAGGCAACCTCCGCCACGAAGATCGTGTAATCGGAGGTGACAAAGGGCTGGTTTTCCTCGGACAGGCGCGTGTGCATCGCATGCCCCATCTCATGGGCGAAGGTGAAAACCGCATCGAGCGTGTCGTTGTAATTCATCAAAACATAGGGTCCGACACCGTACACGCCCGCACTGTACGCACCGGAGCGCTTGCCGTCGTTTTCGTAAACATCCAGGCGGTTACGCTCCAGCAGGTCGGCGTACTTTTGCTGATACTCGGCGCCGAGGGGCTCGATGGATTTCAGTACCAGGTCACGCGCCGGAGCGTAGGGCCAAACCGTATCGTCTTTAACCAGCGGAATCTGCCCGTCGTACAGGTGATAGCTGTCGAGCCCCAGGAGCTTTTGGCGGAGTTTTAAGTAACGTTGCAAAGGTGCGGTGCCCGCGCGGACGGTTTCCACCAACGTGGTATAAACTTCCAGCGGGATCGCGTTGCCATCGAGGGCGCGGGCCAGCGTCGAGGGGTAAGCGCGCGCTTGGGACATAAACCAGCCGCGCTCCAAGGTGCCCCGATAAATCGCCGCGTAGGTATTCTTGGTGGCCTCGTAGGTTTTCAGGTACGCCGCAAACGCCTTGGCGCGATCGGCCTGATTGTAATTGGTCGCCAAAATCGACTGATAGGCGCCGGGCGAAAGTGTCACCGCGCGGCCGTCGGAGAGTGTGACCGAAGGGAATTTAATGTCGGAGGTGCTCAGCTCGGAGTAAACCGACTGGGGCGTTTCACAAAAACGGGTGGCGAAGGAGAGGAGCTTTTCCCCCTTCTCGTCGAGCACATGCTGCTGCTGGCGATAGGCGTCGAGGATCGTGAACCGGTAAGGCGCTAAATCAGGCGTTGCGTCGAGCCAGCCGCGCATCGTTGCCTCGGGCACGGCGAGCAGCTCGGGGTTGAACCAGGCGGTGGCCGTCCCGAATTTGGCGAAGAGCGCCTGCACGCGCTGCAGGCGACCGGCGACTTCTTGATTACGCGTGTCGGTGTCGCGTTGGAGCGACGGGTAACGATAAACGCGATACTGGATGATCCCGATTTCGTCGTAAAGCCGGTAGGCCTTGAGCAGGGCGGCGGGGCCGTCCTTGAGCGTGCCCTTGAGCGCGGCGAACTCGGCCATTTTAACCTCCATGGTTTTCATGCCGGCTTCCCACGCCGTCCAGTCGGCGTAGATAGGCGAAAAATCCCATTTGTAGGCGGCGTCGATTTCGGCGCGGTTACGGGTAGTGGGCTTGGTGGCGGCAAGGGCGTGGGTCATGAGCAAAAACGAGGCGGCGGCAATTAGCAGCGGACGGGCTGCGCGGGCGTGGGTTAGGCAAAACATCGTGCGACTAAGAATCTTTTCATCGCGTGCGTCGAGACATCGGCCAAGAAACAAGCCGTCTTTTTTAACCTATGCTCCGCGCGCTGATTTTTGATTTTGACGGCCTTTTAGTGGACACCGAAACCGTGCTCATCGACGCCTGGGAGCAGATGCACGCCATAGACGGCCTGCCGTGCGACCGCGCCGTGCTCCACCACATCGTCGGACATACCGACGTCATTTACGATTACTGGTCGGCCTATGGCCCCGAGATCAGCCGAGCCACACTGGAAACACGCTATCGCGCGACCGCCCGCGAACTCACCCTCTCCGCACCGCCGCTACCGGGCACGATCGATCTGCTCAACGCGGCCCGCGCCGCCGGCCTGCGCATAGGTCTCGCCTCCAACTCCACGCACACCCACGTCGAAGGGCACCTCGAACACCGGGGCATGCGCGGCTACTTCGATTTCATTGCCTGCCGCGACGACGTGACGATCGGCAAACCCGAGCCCGACGTTTATCTACATGCCCTCCAAGGACTGAAAATCGAGCCGAGTGCCGCGCTCGCCTTTGAGGACTCGGTGCCTGGCCACGTTGCCGCACACCGCGCCGGCCTGCGCGTGGTCGTCATCCCCAATCCCTCGACCGGCCACTGCGAATTCGCTCACGCCTGGCTCCAGCTGACGTCAATGGCCGACACCTCCCTCGCCGCACTTACCCGCCAGTTTTCCGCTTAAACCCTAAAAAGGGCGCGAGCGTGCCTCAGGGCGAGCACACGCACCCTGCATTAAAACACGTAGCCGCTCGCCAGTCGCGTATAGGCCTCGACCTGCGACCGCTGCCAAGCGTCGTCCCGGCCGAGCTCACCAGCCAGTAGCCGGGCGACCACGGGTGCCGCTTCGATCGAAGCACGGGCATTGAGCAACAGCGCCCGCGTCCGCCGAGCCAAGACGTCCTCCACCGTGCGCGCCATCTCGTTGCGCGCGTGCCAAACCACCTCGGCCTGCACGCACGCCAGCCGCGGGTGCAACGCCGCCGCAAGTTCTGGGCTCTGCGCCACCAGCGTGTGAATCGCCGGCTCATCGGATCCGTAGCAGCCGTAGCCATAGCATTCGTAACCCAGTTCATTTAACTGCCCGCTCGCCGCATTCGGAGGCATAGCCATCTCACCCGCCTCCTGCCATCCATGAAGGCGCAAGTCCACAGTCGGGCTCGTGCCAACGCGGCGCGGCAAGCCGGCGAGCGCCTCCGCGCGGTCAATGACCTCTTCGCCCATTTGCCTATAAGTCGTCCACTTGCCCCCGGTAATCGTGACCAACCCGCCGGTACTCACCACCAAGGTGTGATCGCGCGAAATCGACGCCGTACGCCCCTGTCCGCCTGCACGCACCAGCGGCCGTTGACCGGC